>JBDRWI010000018.1:0-36526 GCA_039802265.1 Caldifarciminota bacterium
AAATAAAATACACAAAGCAAGCCAGGGGCGATACTGCAAATCCCGATTTCTTTTTCGGGATGATACTGCAAACGAAGTGATACTGCGATTATCTTGTTTCATTTTTTCTCCTCAAATTTTGTTGATATTGTTTGCATTATTTCTTTTGTATCCATATTTTGAATAAAAACGGTTGCCCGCAATTTTGAAGCAGGAATGTTATGGTTGAATTCAAAGTGCTGGGTAAGGCTGTCCGGATACTCAAGGTCTACAGGAAATTCGTATAATGCCCGACATACCCGATAAAGTGTTGTGTAGGCACCCGGCAGGCTATCTTCAGTAACAGCAATAAATCCCTTTATCTGCCCCTGTGGGATTGTATCTGCGGCGACTATCTTTAAATTAAAAAAGGCATTAGATGGCTCGGTAAATGCGCTGTCAATGCTGAGGTTATAATAAGGTATCTTTGTCCGTGCGATTTGGTAATGTTCCCTGTAAACACCAACATATTTTTCTGGCATCGGTTCGAATACTGCATCATCTCCATCAAAGACGACAAAGGGGACATTAAATCCAGTATTATAAAAATCCTTACGCTCTTGTGCCTTTGGTATCATATATGGTCCATGAATATGATAACAGACAACGACCAAGGTATCTCCTGTATTATTCGCCACGCTATCAATCAATGCCCGCTCCGCGAGCATACAGAAACCTCAGCCATCCTCAGTAAATAACTCCGCCAGAACAATCCGCGCTGTCGGTTTAGGGAATTTGATTTTTGGTGCATCCGAACATAAAACAACAAATAATATTGGAATCAAGACAGTCTTTTTCATAGCCAGAATTATATTCAAAATAGGATTTAAGTCAATATAAATATTGACTTTTCTCTCTCCCTCAAGTATAATATCCAGGGAGAACTTATTGGAAGTTATCTTATTTTCAGAAAAAAAGAATAGGGTGGTAAATCTCGTCATAAGGCAGGGCGTAATTTTTCTTGGCCTTTTGTTGGTCTTTGCCATTATAATTTTATTCATCTATGGAATATTCAAATTTACCGCCCGTGAAATTGACCAGAACCGATTAGACCAATTAACCAGAGAAAATATAACTATCGCAAGGGAAATTGTCCGGGTTGAAAAAAAAATTGATTCCTTCGGGGTATTAATTGATAGTATAAAAAAAGAAGAACAAAAAGACATTAAATCCTTTGTAATGCTTGAACCTCTGAATAAAATTTTAGCGGGTGGTAATGATACACTGATTCCGAAAAAAACCGATGATAAAAATGTCGCACAGATTTCAAGGGAACTTAACCTTATCTCAATTAGGGCGGAAAGGGTAAAAAAAGACTTTGAAACTGTTTTGCAATCACTAAAAGAAAAGGAAAATCTAAGATACCGTATCCCTTCAATCGCGCCAGTTCAAGGCTGGTTTCTTGCTGGTTTTGGTTATAGAGTTGACCCTTTCACTCAGAGCGTAAAGATGCATGAGGGTATAGATATCGGAGCACCTATTGGAACACCCGTTGTCGCCCCGGCTGATGGGATGGTTATTTCTGTTGAAAATAGATTTGGCTTTGGACTGACAATTACCATTGACCACGGTTATGGGTATTCTACACTCTATGCCCATCTTCAAAAGGCAAATGTCGAATCAGGTGAGATGGTAAAACGAGGGGATATTATTGGTTTTGTGGGCGATAGCGGCAAGAGCACGGGTCCCCACCTCCATTATGAAATCAGAATATCCGGAATTCCGGTTGACCCAATAGATTATATATTACCAGGAGACTGAATTTTAAAAATGAAGGATATTATTGAAAGAATAGGCGTGTTAAAAAAGAAGAAGAAAGCCGTGATTTTAGCGCATAATTATCAACTGCCCGAGGTCCAGGATATTGCAGACTTCGTTGGTGATTCTTTAGAACTGGCAAGGACTTCTCATAGCATTCCGGCCGAGATGATTATATTCTGCGGTGTCCATTTTATGGCCGAAACCGCCAAGATATTCAATCCGGACAAAAAGGTCCTGATGCCCGATCCGCATGCCAGCTGTCCTATGGCAAATATGATAAGTTTGGAAAAGTTATTGAAGGAAAAAGAAAAATATCCGGATGCTACAGTAGTAACATACATAAATTCAACCGCCGAGGTTAAGGCATATTCTGACATCTGTTGCACTTCAGCAAATGGTGTTAAAGTTGCGAAGTCTGTCGTAAATAATGAAATCTTATTTGTTCCGGATAAATATCTTGGCTCTTTTGTTGCCAAAAGTGTTCCGGAAAAAATTTTTCATTTATATAACGGCTACTGCCCTACTCACATGCTCTTCAGTCGTGAAGGAATCCTAAAATTGAAAGAAGGACATCCCCGGGCAAAGGTGCTCGTCCATCCCGAATGCAGGCTGGAAGTTCAGGAAATTGCCGATGCAGTATGTTCTACATCCCAGATGTTGTACTATGTAAAAGATTCCCCAGCCGAAGAGTTCATCATCTGCACCGAAATCGGAATTCTCCACCGCTTAAAAAAAGAAAACCCCGAAAAGGAATTTATCCCGGGCAATCCCTATGCCCTATGTCCCAATATGAAGCTGACAACCCTTGAAAAGATCCTCTGGTCTCTGGAGGATATGAAATTTGAAATAACCGTAGATGAAGAGACAAGAAAAAGGGCATTTACCGCCATAGAAAGAATGATTGCAATAAGATAAATTCGGCCTTAAGGCAGAATCCATGGGCATCAAAGTAAAAATCCTTTTACCGCAAAAATCCTTGACTTTTGACATAGATTGGGTATAATCCATTGCTTAACAGCTCTGTAGGGCAATGTAAGGTCTTTTTTGTGGAGCTGATGGCAAAGTTAAAAGAGGCAATGTCGCAATGTCATTCTTTGTTTCGTTCAGAATGACAAAAATAGGTTATGGCATAGCCTCTAATGGATAGAGCGCACTTGTGTGGTTTTAAAATATTTATTTTTAAACCACAAGTGATGGCAATTATTAAAATTTATGAAAAATTGGAGTATCTGGCGAAAAAGATGCTCTACAAAAATTCTACGGGGGAGGTTTAATGCCTGAGGTCAAGATTTTGGAAGAAGTATGTAAGGGATGTGGATTGTGTTGTGATAATGTCTGTCCCGTAAATATTTTAAGACTTGCCCCGGACCGTATCAACTCCAGCGGCTACCACCCGGCTGAGGTGATCGATATGGCTAAATGTAAAGGCTGTGGTTATTGCTATATGTCCTGTCCTGAACCCGCGATTGAGGTCTATAAATGAGGAGATACCATGGCTGAAAAACAATTGATGTACGGAAATCATGCCTTAGTTGAAGGGGTAATCCATGCTGGTTGCCGGTTTTTTGCGGGCTACCCCATTACCCCCCAGAATGAAATTCCGGAATATATGTCCATTAGAATGAATGAGGTTGGTGGTGTGTTTTTGCAGACCGAGAGCGAACTTGCTGCAATAAATATGCTCTTCGGTGCGGCAGCAGCCGGTATCAGGGCAATGACATCTTCATCCTCTCCTGGAATAAGTTTGATGCAGGAAGGTCTTTCTTATATCGCCGGTGCTGATGTCCCCGTCCTCGTTGCCAATATTGTGCGGGGTGGACCCGGCCTGGGGAATATTGCCCCTGCCCAATCGGATTATTTTCAGGCAACAAAAAGTGGTGGTCATGGTGACTATCATACAATCGTCCTGGCTCCGAATTCAGCCCAGGAACTTTTTGAGTTTCCAAAACTTGCCTTTGAACTTGCGGAGAAATACCGTAATCCGGCATTGATCCTTGCTGACGGTCTGCTCGGGCAGATGATGGAACCGGTGGAGATAAAGGGTGAACCGGTAGACCCCAGGTCTTTGCCCGAACAGGATTGGTGGCTTACCGGTTGCCGGGGCAGGGAGCGCCGGGTAATCCGTTCCTATGACTTGAGACCCGGCAAACTTGAGGAATGGAACTGGCAGAGATGGGAAAAATATCAGAAGATAATAAAAAATGAACAGCGCTATGAGGCAATAAGATGCGATGATGCAGAGATAATAATTGTTGCCTATGGAACATCAGCCCGTGTTTGTGAGGCGGGGTTGAGAATTGCCAGGCAGCACGGTATTAAAGTTGGATTGTTGCGGCCGATCACCCTCTGGCCCTTCCCTTCCGAAATAATTGGTGAATTATCAAAGAGGATTGAAAATTTCTTGGTTGTGGAGATGAGTCTCGGACAGATGATAGAGGATGTTAAACTGGCGATTGAAGGACGTGCCCGGGTTTATTTTATCGGTCATCCGGGCGGTGGCCTGCCCAACGCCCAGGAAGTCTACAATAAAATTCTAACGATAAGGGGTGAGAAATGAAACTACTATTTGGCAGACCTGCAGGATTGACTGAGATAAAACAACGCTATTGTCCGGGTTGCGGCCATGGTATTGTTCATCGCATAATTGGTGAACTTCTGGTTGAGATGAATATAAGGGAAAGGGCGATCGGTATTGCCCCGGTGGGTTGTGCGGTATTCGCGGATGAATACTTCAACTGTGATATGATACAGGTTCCCCATGGCCGGGCACCAGCCGTGGCAACTGGAATAAAAAGGGTAAGACCTGAATGTATTGTGTTTTCATACCAGGGTGACGGTGACCTTGCGGCAATCGGTACCGCCGAGATGATTCATACGGCAGCAAGGAATGAAAATATTACAGTTATCTTTATAAATAATGCCATCTACGGTATGACCGGTGGTCAACTTGCACCAACAACATTGCCTGGTATGAGGTCCACAACATCAGTAAAGGGCAGGGATGTGGTAAAACAGGGCTACCCAATAAAGGTGTGTGAACTGCTGAACGGGCTTGATGGTCCCTTTTATCTGGAACGGGTTGCGGTGAATACCCCAAAGAATATAATCAAGACCAAGAAGGCAATAAAGACCGGATTCCAGTACCAGATTGACAACAAGGGATTTTCGTTAATTGAGGTTCTCTCAATGTGCCCGACGGGTTGGGGGGTAACCCCGGTGCAGGCCAAAAAATGGATAGATGAGGTAATGGCAAGGTATTACCCGCTCGGTGAATTTCGCAACCGCGCAAAGGAGGTAAAATGACCCGGGAGTTTATTATTGCTGGATTTGGTGGTCAGGGTGTTGTGTCATCAGGAATAATCCTTGCCCATGCCGGGTTATTGGAAAATCTGAATGTCACTTTCTTTCCTTCTTATGGGGCAGAGATGCGCGGGGGCACGGCAAATTGTTCGGTTGTAATCTCCGATGAAAAGATCGCCTCACCGGTGGTGGTGAATCCGGATATAGTAATAATAATGAACGAACCTTCTTTGTTGAAGTTTGAACCACTGGTAAAACCGGGTGGTCTATTATTCTTTAACCAGACACTGATCAAGTCCAAACCAAAGAGGTCGGACATTGAGGTCATTCCCGTGGAGGCAAACCTTATAGCGGAAGAACTCGGACAGGGCAGAATTGCCAATATGGTGATGCTCGGTGCAGTTATAAAAAAGACCGGACTTTTAAAACTGGATTCCCTGAAAAAGGCGCAGCGAATAAGATTTGCCAAGGCAAGCGAAGAGCAACTGGCATTGAATGACCAGGCACTCCAGCGCGGCAGTGAGCTATTTTAAGGTATTGGAATTCCGGTGTCTTAGATTTAAACCGATTGGGCAGGATACAAACTGAGCCGAGAGTTCTATTCGCTACCCGTGGTCTTTTAGCTGGCTGAATGTAAAGGGTATCCGAACAGAGTGAGGCTATCTTGAGCGAAGATGAGCAAAGGATTTTTCCCATTTTTATTATTTTGAGGCGATACGATTACTTCGCTGCTACATGTAAAAGGCATTGATGCATTAATATAAATGTCTATTACTGTTTATGCGACATTAAATCTATCCGGGTGCGTTTCTTAAAAAGAAAGATGCCAACCGGCAAAAAGAGGAAATAGGATATGTACGACGAAATCCTTCCCCTGGTAAAAAGGCCAATCCGCTATACCGGTGGTGAATACAATATCATCCTAAAGGATACACCAGCAGTTAATGTCGGTATTGCCTTTCCCGATGTCTACGAGATTGGAATGTCAAATCTGGGTATTAAGATCATCTATCATCTATTCAATCAAAATCCCCTTATTCAGTGTGAAAGAATCTTTGCCCCCTGGCCTGATTTCGGTGACAGACTAATTTCCTGTCGTATTCCGCTTTATGGACTTGAGACAAAAAGACCGATAAAAGATTTTGATTTAATTGGCTTTTCCCTCCAGTCCGAGTTAAACTACACCAATATATTTTATCTGTTAGACTGTGCCCAAATTCCAATTAAGGCTGAGGAAAGGGATAGTCACCATCCTATAATCATTGCCGGTGGACCCTGCACACTAAATCCCAATCCCTTAAGTCCGGTATTCGATGCATTTGTAATCGGTGACGGTGAAATGGTAATTCCGGAAATAGCCAGGATACTTATCAACATTCCGAAGGAGAAAAGAGAAGATAGAATAAAAGAGCTCGCCCGATTACCCGGGGTCTGGGTTCCCCGGATTCATCATTATACTACGGTAATCAAGAAGAACAGTGTCAGCTCATTGTCCGACGATACTATACCCCTGCCTCCGATTCTGCCGATATGCGACATAACCCATGACCGATTCACGATTGAGGTGATGAGAGGTTGTATGTGGGGATGTCGTTTCTGCCAGGCGGGTTATACCAATAGGCCTTTAAGAATCAGACCCGAACCAACAATCCTTAAGGCAGTTGAAAGGGGAATAAGAGAAACAGGCTGGGAAGAGGTATCCCTGCTTGCCTTTTCAATCCTTGACTATCCAAATCTCTTGAATCTCATCAGGAAATTAAATGAAATCACCGGAAAAAAGGGGGCTAATGTTTCATTGCCGGCAATGCGGGGTGAAATGTTCACTGCTGAACTGGCAGTTCTACTTAAGGAAATAAAGAAGACCGGATTGACCTTTGCCCCGGAAACCGGTTCAGAGAATTTAAGAAAAAAGATAAACAAACAATTTTCCAATGAAGATTTGATTTCGTCAATCAACACTGCCTATGCCCAGGGTTGGCGGCAACTCAAACTATACTTTATGGTGGGGCTACCATTTGAAAGAGATGAGGATGTAAAGGAAATTCACCATTTGGTAAGAGAGATATTGAAGTCCTGCCCAAAAGGAAACATTAAACTGGCGATATCCTCCTTTGTCCCAAAGCCCCATACCCCATTTGAATCGGTGGAATTCTTACCCCTTGAAATCCTGAGGCACCGAATCAATATCCTTAAGGAATTAAAGCGGGGAAGGGTAATATTAAATTATCAGAGCCCGGAGGTCTCTTTTGTTGAATGTCTACTTTCTCGGGGTGATGAAAGACTATTTGCAGTCCTATCCGAAGTGTATAAACAGGGAGGAAGATTTGAACAGTGGGAGGAGAATTTTAAATTTTCCCTTTGGGAGAGGGCGTTTGAAAAAACCGGACTGGACCCCGGGAACTACTTCAAAAAGAAAGAAAGTTATCCCTGGGATTTCATTGACATCGGCGTGAAAAAGGAATTTTTAAGAGAAGAGTATCAGCGCGCGGAAAATAGCCTTACCACCGAAAATTGTTATTATGGCAAGTGCACCAACTGCGGTGCCTGTACCGATGGGGGTATAAAATTTAAAGAAACGGAAGAGAAGTATTTAGGGCAGAAAAGAGCCATTGAAAAGAACCCGTTACACAGGTCAATTGTTTACCGGGTGAAATATTCAATCGGTGAGCCTTATCGCTATGCCTCACACCTTGATATAACAAGGACAATCTACCGGGCCCTAAGAAGAACCGACCTGCCCATCCAGTTTACTGAGGGATTTACTCCCCTGCCCAGGGTCTCTTTCGGTCCACCCAAGAGCGTGGGGCAGATTTCAAAATGTGACTACTTTGATTTTTATCTTGTCTCAGAATATTTTGGTAATATCTCACGGGAATTGAATGCCCGATTTCCCCCGGGGGTCAGGGTCCTTGAGGTCCGGGCAATGCCGGGCAATGTACCCTCCCTTTCAAGTTCAATAAATCTCATCTACTATGAAGTGAATATTCCTGAAGCAGAAATTCGCAAGCCACTGGTTTTCTTACCGGAAAAGCCGATCTACATTCTATCAAAGTCAGAAATGAAGAATCTGTGTGAAACCGTTGAGTCAATCAGTTATAAAGATAATACCCTAATATGCGGACTCTACTATGGTGGAAAGAATATAAACATCTATGAGCTCTGCGCCTATCTTACCGAATTGCCGCTGCAGGAGGTACGCATTTTTAAGGTAACACGGACACTCATGTTCATAAAGAAAAATGGGTTATTGTACACACCAATGGAGGTCAGGTGATAAGAAAGGATATCTTTGTGAATGTATCTCCGGCCGAGACGAGGATTGCGGTCCTGGAGAATGATCTGCTCGTTGAATATCATGTTGAGCGGCCGGACCAGAGTAGCCTTGTGGGAAATATCTATAAGGCAAAGGTCTTGAATCTTATGACCGGACTGAAAGCGGCATTCGTTGATCTGGGTCTTGATAAGAATGGCTTTCTGCCGCTGGATGAAATCCCGTTCAAAGAATTCAGTGAACTGTTTGAAAGTGAAGATGTGGAACTTGATGAAGAATATCGCTCAAAAGAATTAAAATTGAAGGAGAACCAGGAAATTATTGTCCAGGTTACGAAGGATTCATATGGGGTAAAGGGTCCCCGGGTGACCTCTTATATTTCACTACCGGGGCGGTATGTAGTCCTTTTGGTAAATGCAAGGAATGTCGGGGTCTCCAGGAAGATTCATGACCGACGCCAGCGTGATCACCTTTTAAAATTGGGCCGGCAGTTGAAGCCCATCGGTATGGGGTTGATCATTCGCACTGCTGCCGCCCTTGCCAAAGCCGAAGAGATTCAAAATGAAATTATCTATCTGAAGACCCAGTGGGAAAATACACTCAGTATCGCCAATAAACCAGCCCCCTATCTAATCTATGCCGAACCCGATACACTCATTAAGACCGTGCGCGACCTATTTAATCAGGAAGTCCGTAATCTCTACATTGATGATGAATCAAGATATCGCGAAATTCTTCAATACCTCAGCCGGGTTTCACCACGACTTCGTTCCCGGGTAAAATTATATACCGATGCCGAACCGATGTTTCTTAAATACGGAATTGAAGAGCAATGTCGAACGATATTTGATAGAAAAATCTGGCTTCCCAGTGGTGGATATATTGTACTCGACCAGACCGAGGCGTTTTTGGCAATTGATGTAAATACCGGTAAATCTTCCCGAGAAAAGCAGGCTGAAAAACTTGCCTTAAGCACAAACCTTGAGGCATTAAAGGAAATTGCCCGGCAACTCCGTTTAAGGGATATCGGTGGACTTGTCGTCGTTGACCTGATTGACCTGGAGAAAAAGGAAAATCTTGAGAAATTGGTCAGGGAGTTCCGGATTATGATTCGTAATGACCGTGCTCATTACCGGATTGGTGGAATTAGTGAATTCGGCCTATTTCAGTTTACCCGCGAACGTTCACGCACCAGTCTGACCCAGGCATTGAGTGAAACCTGCCCGGTGTGCAAAGGCAGGGGTCGGGTTGTTGCAAAGATGAATGTAATAAGCGATATTGTTAGATGGTTTGCTAATAATGCCCGCTCTATAAAGAATAAGGTTGTGGAATTATGGGTTTCACCTCGCATCGCCGATTTCCTAACCCTTCAACAGAGCGAGATCTTAGAAAAGCTCTCCAAGGACTACAATCTTATATTAAAATTGAAGACCGATTATTCAATGGCTGAAGAGGACTTCAAGGTAATGGCAGTTTAAAAAGGATGTCCCATGAAAAAAAATAATAAAAGTGGTTTTACCCAGGAATTGACCAGGGAAAAGATTGAAAACCTGCAGAATCTGGCACGTCTCTGCCGTGGTGACATTTTAAAGATGACCACATTGGCTGGCTCCGGGCATCCCGGTGGTTCAATGTCCTCAATTGAGATTTATCTAACCCTTTTTTCCTTTGCCAATATCAATCCTCAAAACTACAATGACCCAGACCGGGATAGAATCATCGTCAGCCATGGTCATACCTCACCTGGTGTTTATGCTGCCCTTGCCCGTCTGGGGTTCTTTCCCATAGAAGAAGTAATTTTAGGATTCCGAAATATAAATAGTCCATTTGAGGGGCACATTGAACGGCATATTCCAGGGATTGAGTGGTCAACCGGAAATCTTGGGCAGGGATTGAGTGCCGGCTGCGGTTTTGCCCTTGCTGCCCGACTAAAAAAGATTGACTACCACACATTTGTGGTAATGAGTGATGCGGAACAGGCAAAGGGGCAGGTTGGTGAGGCACGCAGGTTTGCGCGAAAATATAATCTAAATAATCTCACGGTGTTGATTGACTACAACCATTTTCAGATTTCAGGCAGAACCGAAGTGGTAATGCCGGTAAACATAAAAGAGAATTATCTTGCTGATGGCTGGAAGACAGTAGAGATTGACGGGCATAATTTTGGAGAGATTTTTAATGCTTTAAGGACCGCTATCAATGACAGAGAAAATCCTTATGTGATAATCTGCAATACAACTATTGGCAAGGGTGTATCATTTATGGAAAATCAGGCAAAATATCACGGTCAGGCATTGACGGAAGGTGAACTTGCCTGGGCATTGATGGAACTGGGGATAGAAAATGACATTGAAGACCTTAAGACAAAGAAAAAGAAGGGAATAAAATTAAACCGATATAAAAGAAAGGAAATTCCTCTGCCCTACCTTAATGTTGGAAAACCCAAGGTTTATAAGGAGACCATCGACCCGCGGCTGGTATTTGGAAATGTCCTTGAAGAAGTTGCCCGACTGAATCCCAAAAACAAAATTGCAGTCTTTGACTGTGACCTTACCGAATCGGTCAGAACCAATAAATTTGCCTCGGTCCGTCCCGAAAACTTCTTTGAGGTAGGTGTGAGTGAGCATACTACAGCTTCTATTGCCGGTGCATTGTCAATAAATGGAATTGTAACAATCTGGGGAGACTTCGGTGTCTTTGGCATTGATGAGGTCTATAACCAGTTACGTCTGAATGACATTAATAATACGAACTTAAAAATCTTTGCCACCCATCTTGGCTACAATGTTGGTCAGGATGGCAAGACCCATCACTGTATTGATTATCTGGGGGTTTTAAGAAATCTATTTGGTTTCAAAGTAGTCCTACCCGCTGACCCGAATCAAACCGACCATATTGTTCGCTACTGTTTGAATCAGCCGGGCAACTGGGTTATCGGTGTCGGCAGGACAAAACTTCCGATAATCAAGAATCAAGAAGGTACAATTTTCTTTGATGAAGATTATAAATTTGAGTATGGCAAGATTGATATCCTGCGTAACGGCGCTGATTGTGCTATATTCACCATGGGCGTTATGACCCATCGGGCAATTGAAGCCTGGGAGATATTAAATAAAGAAGAAATCAAGGTACGGGTTTATAACATATCCACACCCTTTTTAATTGACAGGAAAATTGTTCGTGATGCCGCAAAGACCGGTCTTATTGTAACTTATGAGGACCACATCGTTCATTCCGGGCTGGGCAGTATCATTGCCCAGATTATTGCCGAAGAAAGTATAAAAACAGAGTTTATAAAGATTGGCATCAGAGAATATGGTGGGTCAGATGAACCCGAGACATTATACAGATACTACAATCTTGATTCAAATAGTCTGGTTTCAGTCATAAAAGATTCTTTAAAAGGTAGTAAGAGAGCAATGGCTAAGAGGAAAAGATGGTAATTGTCAGATTGATTGCCTTGACCTCAATTATGCTCTTTGCCGACTCCCTCACCGTAATTGCTGTTGGTGATATAATGATGGGCACTACCTATCCGGAAAAGAGACTTCCCCCTGATGATGGAAGAGAAATATTCAAGGATGTAGCACCCATACTCGCTTCGGCAGACTTGACCTTGGGAAACCTTGAAGGACCGCTCACCGAAACCGGAAAATGCACAAAGAAGATAGAAAAAGGCAGATGTTATGCATTCAAGACACCACCCCATTATGCCCGGTATCTCGCTGAGGCAGGCTTTGATTTTATGAATTTAAAGAATAATCACACCAATGACTTTGGACCCGAGGGTATCACTTCAACGATTGAAGCATTGGAAAAATTTGGACTCAAATACGGAACTGATGCAAAAAATGGAGAATTTAATATCAGGAATATGAAAGTCTGTATAATCTGCTTTTCCGCCGCGGACTGGGGGAATTCTATTTTTAATATCAAAGATGCACAAAGAAAGGTTGCTGAACTTAATCGAGCATACGACATTATCATTGTTTCATTCCATGGCGGTGGTGAGGGAACCGCCTATTTACATACCCGTGATACATTTGAGTATTTTATGGGCTGGCCCAGGGGAAATGTCATTAAATTTGCCCACGCCGTTATAGACAGTGGTGCCGATTTAGTCTGGGGACATGGACCCCATGTTCCCCGGGCAATGGAAATTTACAAAAACCGACTCATAGCTTATAGCCTTGGTAATTTCTTTACCTGGGGTTTTAACTTAAATGATGAACGGGGTTATGCACCGATCTTGAAGGTTGTCCTTGATTCAACCGGTGCCTTTAAAGGTGGTAAGATTTATTCGGCAATACAGCAGACACTTTCTTTTCCCAAGATTGATTCCCTGCATCGTGTTGCAAAACTTGTAAAGAGACTCTCCCTTGAAGACTTTCCAGATTCAGCATTAGAAATTACCCAGACTGGTGAGATATATCCTGCTCAAAAGAAATGAAAAATAAATTTTTTGTGAGTCCCACTAAAGCATTAAGACCAATTTTTTTACTCACAGTTTTTGCTATTATTTTCATTTCAGAGTGCAAAAGAGAAGAAGAGAAATTTATTTCATCTAAAATTAAAATTGATACGCTATCGCCACCCAGGGATTCATTGGTAATGTTCAGGGGCAACCCCTGCCATACATTTTATGGCTCGGGCAAGGTGCCCAGGAAGATTAAACTGCTATGGAAATTCAAGACCGGTTATATCCTTGAAGGGGAAAAAGAGAAAAGGGGCGTTGACCCCAAGATGGTCTGGCAGGGAGTTGCCTGGAGTGGACAGCCGGCAATCCTCGGTGATACACTTCTCTTTGGCGCCTGTGATGGTTATCTATACTGCCTTGATAAAAATACGGGCAAACTGTTCTGGAAATATAAATGTGACCATTCTATTAAATCTTCACCAACAATCTATAAAGGCCGAGTATATTTTGGTTCGCGTGACAACCATATTCACTGTGTTTATTTAAGTAGCGGGAAACCCGTCTGGAAAACTAAAATTGGCAATGATATGGACTCTTCACCCTGTATAATTAATGATACAATATATGTTGGTGGTGAGGACCATTATATTTATTGCTTTACTGCAGATAGCGGTAAGATTGTCTGGAAAACAAAGGTAGAAGGCTCGGTTGAGTCTTCGGTGGCAATAATAGACACATTCTTATATGCAGGCTCTTCAAGGGGATATCTATATTGTCTATCAACAAAGAATGGCAATATCTTATGGAAATTTAAGACCGGTTCCGACACCGATGTATCACCGGTGATAATAGATGATTTAATTTATGTAGGCAGTGAAGGTGGGATGATGTTCTGTTTAAGCAGACTGACCCATGAAGTAATCTGGAAGTATAAGACAAAGGGACGGGTGATTTCAACGCCGGCGATCGTTGATAACCGAATCTACTTTGGTTCTGGTGATGGACAATTTCACTGTCTGAGTGCGGATTCCGGAAAAGTCATCTGGAAGTTCAAGACTGATGGTGGAATATGGAGCTCGCCCTGTGTCAGTGATTCAATGGTGGTTGTGGCTTCAAGAAGTGGCAAGATATATTGCCTGACAATTGATGGCATTCTTGTCTGGTATTTTCCCACCGGTGGTGTAATAAATGCAACACCGGCAGTTTTAAATGGGAGAATCTATTGTGGTTCCCATGACGGTTATTTTTACTGCCTGACTGGTGATACGGTGACATCAGCCCAGTGATAAATCCTTGGATTTACATATCTACCTTTCATCAAATTTTTTAATCCTATTTAAGAGGGGCTTCAATCTTAATATCGTTGCGAATTTCTTTGCCTCTTTGAGTTCTGCTGAATAATTCAATTTCAAATATTTCTTCACTTCAGCCAAAAGTAAATATGATTGAAGACGGTAATTTATTAAACCATGTTTTTTTACCATCTTTAAATATTCCATCGCCTGCCTTAAGGCATTTTTATAATCTTTTATTTTTAACTTATATTTAATATAGACTGGTAGAATTTCAAAAACAAATTCCTTAGACCTCCTGGTCAGCAAAAGGGCTTGATTTATAAACTTCCGTGCATCCATGATTGTATAGGTGTGCACCTTTTCATGTTTAATAATTAACTCTACAAATAGGATTAAACATTCAACATATTGATTTAAAATCTTATGTTTCCGGGTGAGTTCATAACTTTCTTTAAGACATTTTAGCGCCTTCTTGGGACAGCCGATTTCCATAAAATATTTTGTTTTATAATTCAAAACTATAGAAATAGAATATGGATTTTCAATCTCCCGCGCCAGTGCTTCAGCGCGGTCAAAGAAATTTATACACTTTCTATACCACCCCCTCATTAGGTATATTCGGCCGATATTTACTAAATTCTCAATCTTAACCAAAGGGTCTTTTGTTATTTTGAAGAGATTTAGACTCTTTCTATATGCCTTTATGGCTTCATCAAATTTGCCCAGGCTGGTTAAGAGCGTTCCTTTTGCAAAAAGATTATAATACATTCCATCCAAGCTGTTAATGTCTCTACTGATTTCAAGTGTCTTGTTGACACATTCCATTGCCTTTTTATAACTATGTTGTCGCGCTAAAATTGATGCAATGCTATAAAGAAAATCTATCATAGCAGGTCTATCTTGAATTTTCTCGGCAACCCTGAGTCCTTGATTGTAGTAATTCAATGCCTTCTTGAGAATACCCCTTTCGGAATAGATATTACCGATATCGTTTAGAATAAATGATACTTTTCTTAAGTTATTCTTACCCCTGGCAATTTTAAGGGCTTTTTTAAAGAACATAAGCCCTTTGTCATACCGCCCAAGGAGGCAGTGGACAATTCCTTCTGCTACATCAAGTGCCTCCTTTTCAATTTCTTTAGATAATTTCGGATATCTTTTTAATAGACATTTTGCCTCGGCAAGGGCCTTTATGGACTTTTTATAAAAACCCATCTTGCGTAAAATATGGGAAAAAGAGAGCAGACCTTTAATATGTTCCAAAATCAACTTGTTTTTACGCGATAAATATAGTGCCTTTTGTATGGAATTGTATGCATCTTCAATCTTGCCTGCCTCAAGACATAAATCGCTAAGTCCCGCATAGAAAAGTAGCCGGTTTTGTGTTGTTGGCAAAATCTTCAGCATTCTATAATAATCCTTTTCTGCCTCTTCATAATTACCCAAGAGTTGAAAGACATTTGCCCGCTCATTTAGTGCATAAACGACGAGGGATTTTCTTCTAACTGTATTTATCAGTGGTGATTTCTTTATCATTGAATTATCAAATCTTTCACCTTTTTGAACTATAATTTTGCATTAAGATTTTTAAAAATCTCCTTTGCCTTTTGTAGATATTGATTTGCCCTTTTCGTTTCATGACTTTTCAGCATCTCGCCATAGTAATAACATGCCTTTGCCAGTCCAAATAACTGTTTCAACTCTTCAAAGATTTTAATCGCCTCTTTGAATTTGCCCTCTGCACTCTCAATCCTTGCCCATAAAAGCAATGCCTCGGCTCCTACCCTGTCTTGACTTCAACTCTTCAGCCAACTTTTGTGATAATTCAGCGTATATTGAAGCATCTTCCATTTTATTACGGATAAGTAACAGTTCCGCCAATGAAGTATAAACCATCCGCAGAACCTCTTTATGACCAATCTTTTTTCCAATCTTTTCTGCCAAGATTAAATATTTTGTTCCCTTTTTATCATCCCCTAACTCAAAATAAATTTTACCGATATTTCTAATTAACACCACTTTTCCCATCTGATCACCAATTTCTTCAAGAATTTCTAAAGATTTATTATAATAACCAAACACATTTTGATAATCACCAAGTAGTGAATAAATACAACCAAATTCTTATCAATAAATTTATCGATATTCACCTTCTCTTTATATGTTTTAATCACAGTTTCCATTTTAATTCACTCCATAGTTTTTCAATTTTTTCAAGATAATGCTTGTTCCCTATTCTTGTAAAAATTTTTTTGGATTTTTTAAGTGGTTCAATTGCTGATTTAAAGTTTCTTTGAGAAATTAAAAATTTAGAATAATAGTAATAAGTAACAGCAAGTTGATAGTTTTCATTAAGTTTTTCTAATATTTCTATTGACTTCTTGTAATCCTCTTCACTTTTCTCCAACCTTGCCTTTAAAAATAAGACTATTCCCTTCCTGCTTTCTGACCGCATTTCTTGGGCTAAATCCATTGCTAATTTTATATAAGTTCTGGCATTGTTAATTTCAGCCTTTTTAAAATAATATTGGACAAAAGTCATAAAGATATCGCATAGAAGCTCTTTTGTTCTTAATTTATTTGCTATTTTTTCAGATTTACGAAGACAGTCCAATCCTTTTTTGAAATCATCTGTCTCAATGTAAATATCGGCAATTGCCTTTAAACAGCAGGCGCTGCTCCATTTATCTCCGATTTTTTCGTATATTGTCAATGCCTCCTTAAAATATTCCAGGCTCGTATTATAAATAGAAAGCACATTGTAAACTTCACCAATACTTAATAAGCTTGTTGCTTTACCCCAGATATCTCCAATCTCTTCCTTTATTTTAAAAGAATTTATCAAGTAGCTGAGAGATTTTTTATATTCTCCAATGCGGGCGTATATTGCACCGATATTATGTAGAGTCTTCGCCATTGTTCCCTTATCTTTCAATTTTTCTTTTAGTCTAAGTGACTTCTTATAGTAATAAAGTGCCTTGGAATACTTACCCAGGGAATAATAGACATTGCCAATATTATTTAAGGCGGCCGATGCCCTTAAACAATTTTTAACTTCCTCTGCTATCTCTAAGCTTTTATTATAATAATTAAGGGCAAAATTAAATTTACCGAGTGAGTAATAAACATTGGCAATTTGATGTAAAGCCTCTGAAATACCATTTCTATCTGATAGTTTTTTATAAATACCTAATGCCTTTTTTGATAATTTTAGCATATCTTCAAATTTTGCCATAGAAAGATAAAAATCGGTAAAATTCATAAGAAGGTCAGCTAAAACCTTTTTATCATCGGTCTCATTTGCTAAATCAATGCCCTTTTCAATATCTAAACATGCCTTCGCTTTTTCTCCAATAAAGTTATAAACAGATGCCCTTGCTTTATAAGCCCGAATCAAAAGATGCTTTCTTGAATCTCCATTCATCGGATTTCTTGGGTAATTGGTTCCTCGATTTTCTTTAGCCACACCTTTAGCTCGATTTTTTCAAAGTTCCATTTTGTAGATATTTTATTAACCCTTCGCCCCACTCAGGTGGGGCGCTACAATATTCACCATAGTAAAAATATGCCCTTGCTATCCCAAAGGGCTGTTTAAGTTCTTCAAAGATTTTTAGCGCAGACTTGAAATAGCTGTCAGCCATTAGCTATTAGCGGATGAGGGCCCCGCCTGTGAAGGGATCACAGCTGCCCTGCCCCGGCGGTCACCAATTTCTTCTCTTATCTTCAAAGATTTATTATAATATTCAAGTGCTCGGTCGTACTTGCCAAACCTACTATACACAAGGCCGATTTTGTTGAGGTTTTCACCAATCCCTTTCCGTTCATTTAGTTCTTCATATAGTTTCAGGGATTCCTGCGCAGAGTTAAACATCCCATCATACTGACTGATTAAACCGTAAATAGTTGCTAATAATTTTTTTGTGCCAGTTAAATCATAAACCTCAGCCCTATCCATCAATGCCTTGATTAAGAGATTTTTTCTGGAAAGATTGGTCATCTGGTTATTTGGTTATTGGGTAATTGCGTAATTGAATCCCTGGTCTTTTCCAACCACAACTTTGCCCCGGCTTTTCGGAAAATTTCTCTCGCCGCTCTCAAATTTTCCTCCGCCTCTTCGTTTCCTATGCGCATTAGAAAAGTTCCATAGTGAAAATGAGCCCGGGCAAGTTCATAGATTTGATTCAATCTTTTGAATATTGAAATTGCTTTTTTGAATTTTTCCATTATCTCATCGTGAAGTCTATTTTTTTTATAAGTAGTTCTTATTACATTTCCAAGTAACTTTTGACCCAATATTCGCGCTGAAAGTAAGAATGAATCTCCTCTTGCTAATGGCGCTTGCAATTCCTCGGCAAATTTTGTGGCCGTTTTTGTCCGGATACTCGCCTCGTTTAAATTGCCTTGCATCAATGCCAATTCTGCCAGTGATAAAGTTATTCTATGCCGTAGCATTTTGTCATTTATTTGTAAAGCAATTTTTCTGCCACTATTTAAGTACTCCTGTGCTTTACCAATAATCCCCTGCTCTAAATAAATCTTACCCAAAATATTGTAGCAGTATCCAATACCGCTTTTATCGCCAATTTTTTGTGATATCTGCAGTGACTTCCCCATATGGCCTATGGCTTCTTTATATTCTCCACGAAGATAACTTAAATACCCCAAATTATATAATGTAAATGCCTCACCCGTGGGATGATTAACTTCCCTTTGAATCCGAAGTGATTCTTTGGCAAACTTAATCGCCTTTAAATATTCTCCGTTATTGATAAAGGCAACTGCTAAATTATTAAGGGTAATTGCCTGCCCCCGACGGTCACCGGTCTTTTTTCTGACTTTTAAAGCCTTTAATAAAAACGCCATATATTTATCTGGTTTACCAATCCTTTTATACCACGAAGCAATGCTGTTCAAGCAAATTCCAATTGTTTGTAGATCCTTTAATTTTCTAGCCAATTTTAAACATTGCCAGTACTTCTTTAGTTCCCTTTCATATTGCCCGAGATAAAAATAGGTAAACCCGATGTTCAAGAAGTTATCACTTAAATGGTCGGTAATTCCCAGGTTCCTTTTAATCCTTAAAGCCTTTATAAAACACCTGTTGGCTTGACGATAATTACCAATATAATAATAACAGACACCCATATTATTGAAACAGGCTGCCTCAATTTTTTTATCACGAATCTTTTTACCGATTTGTAAAACACGATTAATTCCTTTGATTGCCTGCCGCATTGCACCGAGAGAGGTATAAATTTCATATTGTTCCAGCAAACAATATGCTCTGTTTTTCAAATCGTTAAACTTTTGGGTTATATTTATCCCCCTTTTTAAATCAATCAGTGCCTCCTCATTCCTGCCGACCAGACTATATATTACAGCCCGACTCCTTAATGAACGGAGCAGTAGTTCTTCCCTTGAATTTTCAGTCATTGAGTTGTCTTGCCCTTTTAATACTTTAGCCCCGGCTTTTTTAAGAATCCTTTTTGCTTCCTTCAAATATCCCAGCGCCTTTTCGCTATTCCCTTTCATTTGATAAATCAGACTCCGCCTTTATTTGTTTGTATCAAGAGTTTTCTTCTAAAATCTTGCGTCATTTGGACTGCTTGGTTATTGACTAAATTGAGTTGCGACCTTTTTTAAGCTATATTTTACCCTCCAATTTTTCATATGATTCAATCGCCCGGGTGAAGAACTCTATTGCCTCTTCATTGGCATAGACCTTTTTTGCCTTTTCTCCAGCCTCAACCGAATAAAGGAGAGATTTGTCATAATCTCCGCCAGCATAAAAATGGTAGGAGAGTAATCCCAGAAATTCCTCCTTGCGGTCCTTGAGTTCTGTTTCAATAAATGTGCCGACCTGGCGGTGTAACTCCTGTTTTCTTGCGAAAGAAAGTGTTCCGTAGGCAACTTCCCGGGTTAGGATATGTTTGAAGAAATAACGTGCCTGCTTCTCACCTTTTTCTTCTTTTATCAGGTCAAGGCGCCCAAGATTATGGAGTGATTTTTTCAAAATCTGTGATTGGGGATAAATTCCATTAAGCAAAAATTCATCAAACTCTCTCCCCAATATGGAAGCAACCTGTAGCACATCCCGGTCCTGTAAATCAAGTCGATCAATTCTTGATAATATTAATGCCTCAACAGTATCTGGTAACTGAAGTCTTTTAATATCCCCCTTGAACCGCCAGGCTCCTTTTTCTTCAACCACATATCCCTGCTCAATCATTGACTTCACCAATTCCTCAATGTAAAAAGGATTCCCCTGTGATTTTTCAACGATTGCCTTTTTTAAGTCGTCAGGGATATCTTTCATGCCAAGCAGGTTCTTAACCAGTTCAATGCTATCTTCTTTAGAAAGTTCTTTTAGAACTATTTCGGTTGTCCAATTCTTTTCCATAAATTCTTCTTTCTTCTTCAATGGCCGATAAACAAGTGTAAGAAGAATCGGTTTGTTTTCTATGTTTCTGCCGATGTAGTTAACAAGTTCCATTGAAGCCGAATCGGCCCAGTGCAGGTCTTCAATGATTATATTAACCGGTTTTGATCGGGTAATGAACTTTATAAAATCAAAGATAATATCAAGGACACGTTGTTTCTTAATCTTGGCATCCAGATATTTTGTCAGCGAGGTCTCGGGAAATGGCACTCCCATAAGTTCACCAATAACCGGAAGCCAGTCAATAAGTTTCTTATCCACCCCAATACTGGTTCTTTTTATCTTTTCCGCTCTAATCTTGACCGAATCCGCAGGGAGAATACCAAAAAACTCAGTGAGGATATCTACCCAGGGATGGTAGGAAAATGCACTGCCATAAGAGATACAATTCCCTTTTAAAACCTGGAATCCGGCCTTTTCGGACAACTTGATTAGCTCCTGAGTCAACCTTGACTTTCCAATCCCTGGTTCACCAGTGATTGCAAGAATCTGCCCTTTATTACGGGTGCATAATTCAACCAAATCTTTAATCTTGGCAAGTTCCCTATCCCGGCCAACAATCCTTTCACTTTCAGAGATCCATCTCGTTAATGCCTTCTTCTCAATCTCTTTCTTTTTGGTAAGCTTGTAAACCGGTATTTTTTTCTTCTTCCCTTTAAATTCCTTTTCGCCTAAAGATTCATAATCAAAAAGGGCAAATGTTTTATTAAAGATTGGCTCACTTACCACAATTGTTCGATTTTCTGCCTTTGCGCCAAGACGGGCAGAAAGGTTTACTGCATCGCCAAGGGTTGTATATTCTCGTCTTAATTCATTGCCCACCGGCGCCGCAAAGATTGAGCCCGAATTTATTCCGGCCCGCAAATTTAGCTTCTTTAGTTCCGGATGATTCAAGATTTCATAGGTAAATAGAACTGCCCGCTTTTCATCATCCTCATAGGCCTTTGGGAATCCAAATACCGCAAGGATTCTTTCGCTATCTTTATATATATCAATCGCATTTATCCAGCCATCGTACTTTTTTATGGTGGCATCAACAATGGAATAAAAATGCATGAGTAATTCCTGAGCCTTTCTGGGATTCTCGTCATAGGGGATACCACTAAAGTGTAAAAAGACAACGGCAATCTTCCTATGTTCACCATCTTTATGGTCAAAAAATGGCTTCAATTCAATCCTCTTTAACAACCAATCTGGAATGTAATTCTCAAGAACTGCGAAGTTTTTCTTTACTACATCAGGTGATAATTTTTTGATCTCAATCTGCGGTTCAACCGATTTCTTCTTCATTCCTATATATTTCCAGAGATGTGCCTTGGGTTTGAAAATAACATCCCTGAGTTCATTTTTAATCTCTGAACTGACAACAATCTCACCGGGTCCAGCAAAATCAATCATTGCCATCAGTTGATTTACTATTCTGCCCCCGAGAAAGAAATTATTCTTCAAGTCCTGAAAATAGACTGTTCCCTTTGTTAGCCCGATATGGACCTTAATCTTGAAGGTACCAACCTTTGTCTTTGTTACGGAATGGTCTCTAACGAATTTGGCAATCTCAACACCGGCATTAATCGCCCTCTCACTTGATGATTGAATCTCGGTCTCCTCAGGGAAAAAAGCCAAAAATGCATCGCCGCCGAACCGATAGATATCTCCCTGCCATTTATAGACAATTTTAATCAGAGGACCAAAGAAGTCATTGATTATTTTATTCACCTCTTCAGCTCCTTCCTTACCCAAACGGGCAAGTTTTTCGCTCATCGCAGTAAAACCAGAGATATCAGCGAAGAGTAAGGTCGTATTAAAGGTCTCAACCGGCTTAGGTCCTTCCTTGAAAATCTTTGCTGCGACAACCTTCCGGGGTAAAAAAGTTGCCATTGAGATAAATAATTTTTCTCTTTCGGCCATCTTCATCTCTTTTCCTTTTTATTTTACTCCAAAATGATAAAAAGACAATAAATGATTTTTATACTGTCCAGTTTCTCAAGATTATTTCCTTCTGGGCAAGAACCATTTTTAATAATGGCGTTCTATCAACTTCTACACCCTTCTGTCTTGCCCTTATGACAAATTCTACACTCTCATTATTCCCAAGATTCAAGAGCGATAAGGAAATTGCTACCTCGGCGATTTCATCAATCTTATAATTGACCTTCTCCATATCTTGTCCCAATGTAATTTTCATACCAACTGGTTTTTCAAAGTCAATTTCAAACTCATAATTATTGATATTCTGATTTGAGATATCAAACCGGATATAGAGGTTATGATCATCAAAACCATAATAAACGCCAGAAAATAGTCCGGCAAACCGTTGCATTGTCCCCCCAACCCTCTGTACATCCATAAACCCGGCATTATACCATTCATAAAAATAGGTAATTTTACCATCAATTTTGGGGGAGATTTTATCAATTGGCTGTGTTCCATAGGCTTCAGTCTTGGAGCAGATTGGTGTAAATAATTCATGGGGTGGTTCTTCACCAATTTTTTTGTATAGCCATATTGCATTCTCTCTGAATAGTTGGTCAAAGACCTCGGTTGCGACAGAGAAAAATTCATCACCAAACCACCAGAACCAATCACTACCTTCTAAGATATAAAATCTTTCCCAAATTTCTGTATCTGTAATCATCTTTTCTGAAAGTTTTTCTCTCAATTTTTTAATCACCTGCCATGCCTTCTGGTCTTCGGAATGGCCGATCCAGATATTAAAGTTGGCGCCAATCCAGGAACCAGGAAAGATGCTGGTCAAACTATTATCACTCTTGTTTTGTTGCAAAAAATTTGTAAATGTGGTGGTAGGAATCTTCTCTTTAATCAATGCCTTATAGAGCCCCTCAATGAACTCTACACCATCATTGTCAAAATATTCCCAGGCATTCTCACCGTCAAGTATTACCGGAATGATAAAATTCTCATAGGGTGAAAGTGTGTGGGCAACCTGTTTAATACGATTGATAAAATCAATTACTGCCTTTTGGGGTTTCAATCTATTATACACAAATGCAATTTGGTCTGAAAGAATATGGTCCCGGAAGAAAATTCTTAAATTGCCATAACACCAGGGTTTATATAAAAGATGGGCATGGGAGGGAATGCCTTCCTCATTCCTTTTGAATGAGAGATTTATTGAACGAGCCAGGATTTCTTCATCGGTAGCAATCCAGTTTATCTTTGTTTCTAAGAGGATATTTAGTAATTCCTGGCATACTGCTCCCTCAGAAGGCCAAAGGCCATTTGGGCTGAAACCAAACACCTTCTCAAAGACTTCAATCCCCTTTATAATCTGGGCACGGGCATCATCCGGATGGCAGAATTCAAACGATAATGTCAAATTGGGATTGGAGACCTTTGCCAGGTTAGCATTTATGAGCAGGGGTAAAATTGGGTGAGCGAATGGAGATGTAGTAATTTCTATCTGACCGCTCGCTGCTGTTCTTTTGTATTCTTCTATAATCTGACCGATAATTTTTTTCTGTAGATTGACAATTAGGTCTTTATCTTGCTCACGAAAATTTTTACCACGATTGTATAACTCTTTGATCTCATCACGAAATATCGGATCAATCCAGACCAGGTTTGACCAGACCTGCAGGTCTCTAAATTCCTCATTCGTAAAGGTCTGGGCAACCTGAGGGAGTTCTTCCATGACAAGCTTCTTTCCCCTCTTTAAAAGTAGGGAAAAGTAGCGAGGATAAGGTTCAATCATCTTTTCCCAGTTTGCCAGAAAGAAGTCTTTTAAGATTTCTATCTTCTCTTCAAGGGTGAGGTCCTCGGCCCTTTTTCTAAACAACAGAAACTGTCGGTCCTGACACATTTCGTTCTGATAATTTAAAAGTTGAAGCAACAATGAAGGCGTAAAATTGAATGTCACCCGAATTTCGGGGAATTTCTTAACTTGATACAACATATCAAGATAATCCTTTATCGCATGGAATCTCACCCAGGGCAATGGAAGGATATTATCCTCAGGACGGCAGTAGAATGGTTGATGGAAATGCCACAAAAAGGCAATTGAAATGTTATTCATCTATTGAAATAGCCAATGTAGTATTTTGCATCACTTATAACATCATAGGGAGGGTTCTGTTTGATAAGTTCTTCTAATATTTCAATTGCCTTCTGGGGATTTCCGCACAGGCCGGTTAATCTGCCCCAGGCAAGCATACCCCAGAAGTAGAATGGTGAATCTTTATTCCGGGCAATCTTTTCGTAGTATTTCATTGCCCGCTCATAATCCTTGAGCCCCTCAGCCGCACATCCGGCACCAAAATAGGCCGATGGTGTTAGCAGGTGGTCATTGCTTACTTTTCCTAAGAAACGGTTGAAATAATCAAGGGCTTCGGCAAATCGGCCGGTATGGTAGTTTATAATTCCGAGATAATAGAGCGCAATCTTACCCGGTCGGGTGCCGAGATATTTTTCGGTCAATTCGCGAAAAACATTCTCAGCCTCCTGAACCCTACCCATACTCAACATACTTATTGCCTGCGTATGAAGTAAATCTGCCTCGGGACTATCCGCCTCGGTGTTGGTAAGAAAATAGACCAGAAAAACAATTCCTCCAATAATTCCAATACCGAGCCAAATTGAGGTCTCTTTATGCCGGACAATATATTTAATAACCCTCTCCACAAACTGTTGGAAAGAGTCTTCACTCTTAATTCCCCTTTTCATATCACGCATAATGCTCCTTTGTTCTTCGTTAAAAATTGCGCCGCATAGCTCTCAGGATAAACTATTTTCTTATATCTTATGACCATACCAACAACCATTCGTAGATACCCCTGACCCGATTTGAACGGGTGACCTGCGGTTTAGGAAACCGCTGCTCTATCCTGCTGAGCTACAGGGGCTAAAACAAATGGTCTATGGTCAAAAGGTTTGGATGCTGGTATGGTCCTTGGTTTATTGTTAATGGTATTTCTAAATCAATTTACTACTGCCTAATAACCAGACCAGCCTCTCAACCCAAACCCACTGACCATTATTTTTTAAATATCCCAAACAACCCACCCTTTTTTTCCTCTTTTTTTTCTTGTTTATCTTCTCCCAAGGGTGTTGCCTTCTTCTCCTCAGCGGTCTTTTGAATAATCTTCACCAATCCGGATGAGATAAGCCCATAGAGGATACGGCCAACTTCAAACTCTGAGAGATTAACGCGCCGGGCAATCTGTTCAATGGTCAATGACCCATCCACAAAGGCAAGAACCTTCCACTCCTCGGGTCTCAAGTTTATCTTTTCCACTCCCACATCCGGCACTTCAACAATCTTGACAATCAGGTCAAAAGAGGGAATCAATTTTTGAATTTTATTAAATTCATCAATCCTGCGGGCGGCATCAATTATGACCTGTTGAATCGGTAATTCTACAGTCCTTTCCATTGTCTCCTCGCCGGGTCTGAAGACAAAACGCCCGGTTCGCCATCTCAATATTGAATCAATTGCCTGTTCACCCACCAGATAATTTGTCTTGGCATGAACCACCATTCCTTCTTTAAAATAAACCACGCCCACATCATTGGGTGATTGAATTCTTAAACTGCCATCCTTAGCACCGAGTTGAATCAATTGAAAGACATCGGTCAACTCAAAGTCTTCTAAGTTTCCTTCCAGCGCCATATTTATCTATATGCCCCCATATTCTGAAATTTTTTGATTCTCATCTCAATCAATTCTGAAATCGGTATTTTCTTGAGTTCAGTCAGGTTTCTTAAAATTGCCTCTTTGACATTGTCTGCAGTCTTTTGATAATCCATATGTGCACCACCCAGCGGTTCGGGAATTATTTCATCAATGATCTTGAATTGATACAAATCCTGGGCAGTAAGTTTTAATGCCTCCGCTGCCTCTTTGTTTTTTGCTGCATCACGCCACAAAATTGAGGCGCAGCCCTCAGGAGAAATAACCGAGTAAATGGCATTTTCCAGCATCAAGACCCTATCACCAACAGCCAGCGCCAGCGCACCTCCGGAACCCCCTTCACCAATTACAACCACGACAATTGGTGTTCCAAGTGTAGCACATTCAAACAGATTTACCGCAATTGCTTCAAACTGTCCGCGCTCCTCAGCCCCGACGCCGGGATATGCACCGGGTGTGTCAACAAGATTAATAACCGGAAGGTTAAATTTCTCTGCCATTCTCATTATCCGTAGCGCCTTGCGATAACCTTCAGGATGGGGCATACCAAAATTTCTTCTTATCTTCTCCTTGGTATCTCTTCCCTTCTGCTGGGCAGTGATTGCGACATTGAATTTATCAATACGGGCAATACCGGCGACAATAGCGTTGTCATCTCCAAACCGCCGGTCGCCATGAAGTTCAATAAAATCACTGGCAATTGCATTTATTATGTCTACTGAATACGGACGTCGGGGATGGCGTGCAAGCTGAACCCGCTGCCATCTTGTCAAATTGGAATAGATCTTTTTCTTGAGTCTCTCGGCCTGGGCCTTCAAGCGGGCGAGCTCATCTTCAACCCCGGTGAGATTCTTCAATTCCTCAATCTTCTTTTCCAGTTCAATAACCGGCTTTTCAAAATCAAGATAGATTCCGTTCATTAGGGCACCTAAAACTTGAAACTCAATCCCAGGGAATTTGCCAGTCCCAAATCATAAGGATAAAAGGCACCCCCGTATTTGATTTCGAGTCCGGAAAGATTAAGATTAAGATTAAATCCTGGATAGAACCGCTGACTCCGATTCAGGGCAATACCGATGGCCATCTCCTTTGTTATTGAAAAATCCCCTGACAATGAAGATTCAAATTGTCCCCTGTTTATTAGATAATGGAGGTCAAACCCAAACTTAAATTTTTTAATATCCTGGTTCAAACCCAGACTCAATTTGGTGGGCAGACTCACCTCCTCATTGCGCAGGGTAAGGGATGAACCGATATTTGCTGCACCCAGGCTGATCCCCCTGATTTCATTTGAATATGATAATGCAATATCAAATGCAAGCGTATAATCACCATACACATAGATATTCTCACTGATATACTTCAGATTAATTCCCAATCTCCCCCGGCTTGATATCTTTCTTGCACCACAAAGGATAAAAGAAAAATTACTTGCGGTGTAATTTATTGTAGTATCTTCAGTTGGATAAGGGGGATGTAATTCAATATTTCCCGCATCAAAATTGGTAATTCCGATACCGAGCATGCCGAAACTGGTTTCTTTGCTCAATGCAAGTGAAAGACTTCTCAGACCAACATAAAGAATATTGTAAAAACAGGAAATCTTAAAATCCCTTTCTGCCTCAAACTTTGCGGGATTGTAAAATATTGCCTCATCTCCGCCACTTTTTGAATAAAAAGAGATAAACCCTCTGGGGGACATCGGTAGAAGTAATGCATCCACACCCGATAAGGAAAATAAAAAGAAAGTTAAGATATTCATTCTTTATTCCTCAATTATCTCAACATTTGCCCGGGGAAGTTTTACCCGCTTACCACCAGCAAGTTCAACCTCCAAAATTCTCACCCGAGATTCAGTATCAATCAACTCCAGTGGTACGGGTAGGTCAACCACCTTACCGATCATTCCAAAATAGGGTTCTCTGATTATTCTTACCTGCATACCGAGTTCAAGTCCAGAACCGGTGGAGATATGGGATATTTTTTTCTCCGGTGTCTTATCAAGGGGTACGATAACCTCGGGTCTCATTACCCCCGCACGAATCTGGGTGGCACCATTTATTGATGACTTCTTTCCACAGAGAGATTTCAGTAATTTAAATGTTCGCTCGGCCATACTCAATCTGCCAAATCCTTCGGTAATGATAAGGGTCAAACCTACCTTTTCTGAGCCCGTTATTGCCACTCCTATATCATATCCCATAAACCTCTTTAAGTCCTGGTCCTCAATGCCACCTACGATTATTCCCTTAACACCGCAATTCTTTGCCTTCAGAAGTGCCTCATAGGTTACCATTGAACCACCGATTATCACCTTTCCTTTAAATGATTCATTTATATCATCCGGGGTAAGCACATCATCTGGTTGACTTACGCCACAGGCAAGTTCACCGATTGCCTCTCCACCAATTCCGAAAATTCCTTGGATAAAACTGCCACTGGTCCTTATAAGAACCCCTTCATTTGCAAAGACATTTTTTACCTCACCATCAATATAGGCAATTACCTCCACCGGAATTGGTGGTTCTCGCAGGATTACCTGACCGGTTATCTTTGAAATACTCTCTATCGTCCCGGTAATCGGACTTCTCACGGTGGACTTAAATAGACCGAAGAATCCTTTGCTCTGGGCAATTACCTCGTCCTTTTTTACCTCATCCCCTGCCTTTTTTAGCATTACCTCATCTATCTCTTCCGGTAGTATCCCTAATAGCCCTGCGACATTTGAGGTCTGAACACTCCCGGGTAGCGATGTCCGTGCCACAACCTGTTCCGCAAGGACTCTATTACCCTCTTTCACAAGTACCTCGCCTGGTAAAGGCAGGCGACGTTGTTTCTCCACAATTGTATATTCCAGAACCTTTAAACCCGGAGTATAGGCGTGTGCCAAATTACCCCCTTTTTAGCCAAAAAAGAATTATAATCAATTTTCTTTTCTGGTCAAGCGACATTTTTAATTTCAACCAACCAAGTTTTGCGCAATTTCCATATTCATTATGTCCTCTTTGGTATCGGTTCTTGGGGTTTCCATTATGAATGGTAGATGCCTCAATCGGGGATGATTGATGATATACTTCATACCCATACCGATCTCACCTTTTGCTATGTGCCAGTGTCGGTCAATTCTTGAGCCAAGTTTAGTTTTTGAATCGTTAAAATGGACTAAATGGACCCTTTCAATTCCAATCAGTTCATCCAATCGCTTTAAAGTCGCATCAACTGCCTTCTTTGTTCTCAAATCATAACCCGCCTCAAATGCATGAGCGGTATCAAAGACAATCCCAATCCTTTTTTTATCTTTTACCCCATCAATTATTGCCTTCAATTCTTCAAAATTACAACCCAATTCATTACCGGCACCAGCCGTATTCTCAATCAGCAGCATTACCCCATTTTCAACCTTTGCAAATGCCTGATTTATTCCCGAAATCATCCTTTCAATTCCTCTCTTGCGATTTCGGTTTGAACCCGCATGGAGTATTAAAAAATTGGTACCGAGCCTCTCGGTCCTCTTTAGATCCTCAATCACTGATTCCACTGAAGAGTTGAATAAATCTTCCCTTTCCGCCCCCAGATTGGGTAGATATGGCATATGTACAAATACCGGTGATATGGAATTTGTTTTCATATCCCTTTTGAAATGAGCAATATCCTCTTCCACCAGAGGATTGAATTTCCAGCCCCTTGGATTCCGGGAAAAAAGCTGAATTGTTTTACATTCCCTTTTCAGGGCACGGTATAAGACCTTACTGAAACCACCCGATATGGAGATATGAAACCCCAATCTCATATTTATTTTTTGATATCGCACACCGGGCAGAGTAGTTTTGTCTTTCTTAAGACCATTCCCTTGCCGCATTTTGGACACTTTTCCTTTACCGGCGGATAGAAAGAAGAGAATCCGCATGCCTTGCATTTATAGGTCCTGCCCCGCCGATTTGTAAAGATAATAACCTCACCACCACATATTGGGCAGGGAACTTCATGGGTTAGATTCTTGGTATATTTGCAATCAGGATAACCAGAACAGGCAAGGAACATACCAAATTTCCCATGTTTTATTACAAGTGGATGGCCACATTTGGGGCAGGATTCATCGGTCATTTCCATTTCGTAATTCTCGGCATATTTACATTCAGGAAATCCGGAGCAGGCGAGGAATCGTCCGTATTTTCCCCATCTCAAGATAAGGGGTCTTTGACAGCGTGGACAGAGTTTTTCAACCTTCTGCTGGGTCTTCTCTTTTATCTTATCGGTGTCGGCCTCGGCCCTGTCAAGAATTATTCTGAAGGGCTCATAGAACTCCCTTACCACGTCCTGCCAGACCTTCTTTCCTGATTCCACCCGGTCCAGCTCCTCTTCCATACGGGCAGTGAAGGAAACATCAAAGATACTGGAGAAACGCGGAATGATGATTCGGTAAACCTCCAATCCCAGTTCAGTCGGACAAATCTTCCCGTTTTCTTTTTGGACATATTTCCGGTCAAAGAGGGTTTGAATGATATGGGCATAGGTGGAGGGCCGACCAATTCCATTATCCTCCAGCTTTTTTATCAAACTTGCCTCAGTATACCTGGGAAGGGGTTCGGTCATCTTCTCTTCGTAGGTAACTTCTTTTAATGTAACAAAATCACCCACCTTTAAGTCGGGTACAAATCCCCGCTGGGTAGTCTCTCCCGTGAGCAGCTGATAACCCAAAAAGACCGGATTTATCTCTTCAGCCTTGAATTCAAGCCCGGTAAATTCCAGAATTACCTCTTTCTGTTTATATCTTGCGGGTGCCATCTGGGTGGCAACATACCTTTCATGAATTAGCTTGTAAATCTTATACTGCTCGGGTGTAAGATATTCCTTTATAGAATCCGGCTCAATCTTCACCTTTGTTGGGCGGATTGCCTCATGGCCCGACTGACTCCCTTTACGGTCCTTATAATTGCGAATCTCTTTATTTAAATACTCAATACCAAATTTTCCGTCAATATATTCACGCAATTCCTCTATTGCCTTTTCACTGACCCGTACCGAATCGGTTCGCATATAAGTAATGAGACCAATCCTGCCACCGGGTAGGGAGATACCTTCATATAATTGCTGGGCAATCTGCATTGCCTTTTTGGCTGGAATATTATAACGCTTTGATACTTCCTGAATAAAACTTGAAGTGACAAAAGGGGGCGGTGGAATCCGCTCGGGGTTTGTAATGCGCATGCTCACCACCGCGAACTTAGTCTCGGGTTTGAGAAAGTTTTTTAACCGGGTAAGTTCCTCTTTGGTTGTAATTTTTCTATAGGCACCATCAATCCGAAAAAGTTCCGCCCTGAATGTTTCTTTATTCTCGGTTTCAAAACTGGCCGAGGCGACCCAATAGGGCGTTGGAATAAAAGACTCAATCTCCTCTTCACGCTCACATATTAATCTCAATGCCACAGTCTGCACCCGACCGGCCGACAATCCGGATTTCAATACCTTCCATAAAAATGGACTTGTAAAGTATCCGACAATTCGGTCCAGTACCCTTCTGGCCTTATGTGCATCAACAAGATGCGGGTCTATTGAACCAGGATTCTGCAACGCCTTTCTGACATAATCCGGGGTAATTTCATAGAAGAGTGCTCGCTTTATCTGGGGGGTAGTTGAATTCAATTCCTCGGCAATGTGCTGGGCAATTGCCTCACCTTCCCGATCCGGATCTGAGGCGATATAAACCTTAACCGAATCCTTGCATGCCTTTTTTATCTCCTGGATGACCTTTGCCTTGCCCTTTATCCTTATATATTTTGGATTAAAATTGTTATTAATCTCCACTCCCAGTTCAGACTTGGGGAGGTCCTTGATGTGTCCCTTGGATGAAACAACAATATATTCACTACCCAAAAAACTCTTTATGGTCTTACTCTTTGTGGGAGACTCAACAATGATTACCTTCTTGCCCTTTGGTCTCACAATTCATTATACTTATTTGACTGAATAAGTCAAGGGAGAACTTCCTGACCCCTCTCTCCTTCCTACCCCCTAATAGGAGATGGTCCTGGTTTGTTGATTTCGTTTATAAGTTTAAAAGGTCGTAATTTATCACTGAAAATAGCAGGGATGGTTCGTAAGCCGGGTTCTGTTTTTATCCACCAATACTGGTGAATATAGATAGCCATTTCTCTGGTTCCGATGTCGCCACCGGAATCAAGCAACCTACCTGTCCTGAGTCCGCTTCGGACGGAGCGGGCCACTCCAATCAGGACTGCTTGGTTTTGCTTCGGATGGGGTTTACCTTGCCCCTGATGTCACCACCAGGGCGGTGGGCTCTTACCCCGCCTTTTCACCCTTACCCGCCTTAAAAAAGTGGCAGGCGGTATATTTTCTGTGGCACTTTCCGTTTCTGATCTGTTGCCAAATCAGAACCTTCCGGTTAGGAAGCATCCTGCCCTGTGAAGCCCGGACTTTCCTCCCTGACTTAAAAAATCAAGGCGGCTATCCGACCATCCCCATTATTATTATAATGCTAACAGAAAATCGGTCAAGGCTTGAAATACAAAGGGATATTCAGGGAAATACCCTTAACCCCGTTATAATACAAAAACTTATTGTCAAAGGCAGTTTATCCTTTTCAGCCTGTCTGGAAAATGGTGTGGTAAAAATGACCAAAACCCCACCGACATTGACCGGGAAAAGATTCCTTTTGGATTCAAAAAGAAGAGAACAGATTAGCTGATGATTAATGAAAATTTTCATTATAGAAAAGAATATGGACAAGATACATCTGGGGTTTCTGATAGTCGCTGGAAAGTGCACAACTTTAAGATGGAGCGTCTCTGGGGGTTTCAGGGGTTCTCCCCTGATGTATCTTGTATTCAAATATGAAAATTGCCGAGATTGCGAGCGGGTAGATAGAGATATACGACCAGGTTGGGAGAGTCCTTGAAAGAATCAGTGTCAAAAAAGGGAAGGTAATATTCCACTTTGTTCGGAAAGATTTCCAAGCGGGATTTATTTTTTTCAGGATAATAACACAAGGAATCAACCTCCGTGTCGTTCGCCATTGATGAAAAATTTTTCTATTTTATTAATGCAAACCTGAAAGGTTTGCCCTACATTTAATAAATCCTATAGTGCATCGGTTTTTTTAAAAATTCTGGAATCCATTATACTGATGGGAGGAATGAAACAGGGAATTATAGCATAAAACTCTGCCACTAAAGAATCAGATTTTAATATTCAATATACCGAAGTCTCCAATAAATTCAACTACAACAGATTGTGTTCAGAAAAAGAATAATATCCTTCTTCGGCAATGATGATATGGTCAATTACTCTTATGCCGATTATAGCACCAGCATCTTTAATCCGCTCGGTGATCTTTAGATCGTCTTCTGATGGCTTTAAAACCCCGCTGGGATGGTTGTGGATAAGAAACAATCCACTCGCATTCTCTATAATCGCAAACTTAAAGACTTCTCTTGGATGGGTCAAACTCGCATCCAGAATGCCTTTGGAGATTGTGGTATCTTTTATCAAGGCATTTTTTCCATCCACTGCTGCAACCTTGAAGAGTTCTTGTTTTAAACTTCCAATGAGCGGTGCATAATATTCATATAAATCCTGGGGTTTATTGAATTTGACCTTTGTTTCCTGCTTTTTTGAATATGAGCGTCTCCCTGCCTCCAGTGCAGCAAGAACAGTGATAATCTTTGCCCTGCCCAAACCTGGAATCTTTAAGTTCTCAATTTCTTTTGCTGATTTCTCAGCAAGTTTTTTTAAACTTCCTACCCTTGATAATATCTCTTTTGCAAGGTCAAGTGCAGAACGGTTTTTAACACCCTTGCCAATGACAATCGCTAAAAGTTCTGCATCGCTCAGGACATAACTTCCCTGCTCATAAAATCTTTCTCTTGGTCTTTCCTGCTCGGGCCAGTCTTTTATCTTCATTGCAAGACTTCTTTTAGCACTGATTAAAAAGAATAAAGCAGATTGTGTATATGCTACAAATCACTTCATCAAGGTCGCCTTAAGCACAAACCCTGCAAGGGTGATAGAAGATGTTGCCATAAGTTTTATCAAGATATTCAAAGAAGGACCTGATGTATCCTTGAATGGGTCACCGACCGTATCACCGACGACTGCTGCCTTATGCTCTTGTGAACCCTTACCTCCCAAATTTCCTTTTTCAATATATTTTTTGGCATTATCCCAGGCACCACCGCTATTGGCCATCATCAAGGCAACAACAAATCCGGAGATCAATGCACCGGCAAGGATTCCTACAACACCACTCGGTCCCAAAAAGATTCCCACAATGAGTGGTGAAAGGATTGCCAGTAGCGAAGGTAGAATCATTTCTTTCTGGGCGGCCCTTGTGCAGATGTTGACAGCACGGGCATAATCGGGTTTTGCCTTTCCTTCCATCAAGCCCTTGAGTTCTTTAAACTGACGCCTTACCTCAACAACAATCATCCCTGCTGCCCGGCCCACGGCCTTTATTGTTAGAGAACAGAATGCATAGGGCATCATTGCGCCGATAAATAATCCGGTGATGACAGCGGGATTGGTAATCCTTAAATCAAGCTGGACCCCGGTAAGTTCGATCTGGTCCCGATAGGCCGCGATGAGTGCCAAGGCGGTCAATGCTGCAGAACCGATCGCAAATCCCTTACCGGTTGCGGCAGTCGTATTTCCTAAGGCATCAAGGGCATCAGTTCGTTCCCGCACCTCGGGTGGTAATCCGGACATCTGGGCATTGCCACCGGCATTGTCAGCAACCGGACCATAGGCGTCAGTAGCAAGGGTGATGCCAAGGGTCGAAAGCATACCCACAGCGGCAAGTGATACACCGAACAATCCAAGATTCGGATTATGCAAACCGCCACTCAGATAATATGCACACAAGACAGCAACTACTACTGCAATGACTGCGGGTGCAGTGGAGAGCATTCCAACACTAATACCATTGAGAATGACGGTTGCCGGACCGGTCTTTGAACTGTCTGATATACTCCGTGTCGGTGAGTAATTATCCGATGTGAAGAATTCAGTATTGAATCCAATGAATACACCCGCTCCAAGACCCGCAAGTATTGCCCAGTAAAGACCAAAATAATCAGGAAGGAGATATTTAATCACAATCGCGGAAATTATCGCAATCAAAATACTGGAAGTATAGATTCCTCTTCGCAAGGCAGTCAATAATGCCCCTTGGGTTGCATCCTCTTTTGTGCTCACCAGGAAAGTGCCGATGATTGAGCAGAGCACACCAACAGTCGCCATCACCTGCGGGACAACCACACCTTGAATGCCCAGGCCTGCTGCCACCGCCAGTGCCATTGTGGCAATGATTGAACCGACATAGGATTCGTATAAATCTGCGCCCATTCCTGCTACATCACCAACATTATCACCGACATTGTCCGCAATGACTGCAGGATTGCGCGGGTCATCTTCAGGAATGCCTGCCTCAACCTTGCCAACTAAATCTGCTCCAACATCCGCTGCTTTAGTGAATATACCACCACCCACACGGGCAAATAATGCCTGGAAAGATGCACCCATACCAAAACAGATCATTGTTGATGTGATATTTTGAATCTTCTGTGCCTCGGAAAGATTTCTATAAATCCAGTTTAATAATATAAACCAGATGCTCAAATCTAATAGACTCAAGCCCACAACAACAAATCCCATCACCCCACCCGCAGCAAATGCTACCCTTAAACCACTATTCAAACTCTGTCTTGCTGCATTGGCTGTTCGTGCTGAAGAATTCGTTGCCTGGCTGAGTCCGATAAAACCCGATAACCCGGAAAAGAAGCCCCCGGTGATAAATGCAAAGGGGACATAAATTGGCAGCATTTTATTTAATGCAATTATTAAAAGAAGGATAAATACAATTGCAAAAAATATCGTAACCACGCCATATTGTCTTTTTATATATGCCCTGGCACCTTCTCTTACTGCCCGGGCAATCATACGCATGCGCTCAGTGCCCTCATCAAATTTCTTAGTGCTTAAGGAGAGATACCCGGCAAATAAGAGGGCAAGGATTGAGCCGATCGGTGTGAGCCAGAACAGTGGATGCATCAGACCTCCTTAATTAGCCAATATTTTATTGATTTTTAAATAGAAATCAAGGGTTATTGCAAACCGCCTACACCGGCAATCTCGGACTTGACTTTAAACAGAAACTGGGTATAATAGTTCATCCACTAATTCAGATGCGCTCAACCGGTTGCGTGCCGGGTATTTATTGTATAGGAATTTGAAAAATTCCTATACAAGAATAATGAAAATTTTCATTATAGAAAAGAATATGGACAAGATACATCTGGGGTTTCTGATAGTCGCTGGAAAGTGCACAACTTTAAGATGGAGCGTCTCTGGGGGTTTCAGGGGT
>JBDRWI010000019.1:0-35931 GCA_039802265.1 Caldifarciminota bacterium
TCCATTTTACCCTCTTAACATGAGATTTTACACATTTTTTTATCTTCGTCAATAATTCGCTTTGAATTAAAAATATATTTCTCTATAATCCAAGAATTTATTTTGATGAAGGAGAAGTAAACTATCGCATCGCCATCATTTCGTCATTTTGACAATTGACGAAATGATAAAATGAAATTTCTGTTTGTTTTATTGAATTAAAAAAGGCTTTATTTATAACATTAAGTCAGCCTTTGATTTACATATCAATTATTAGTGCAGGACTAACTTTTGGGTTTGCATTTTTTATTTTTGCAAGGCTAACCTCTGGTTCTGAAAGAACCATCGGTTCTTGAAGAAAGCCTTGCCCTACGAGAGGGAAAATCTGGTGATTTTTAATTGTCGAGCAAGCTCGACCACTACAGAAAAATAACATGAATAAAAGTAGCGAGGACTCAGTTTGGTTGCCCGTTGACTTTATACAAAATGGAATTATAATTTTCTATGGATAAACCACGGATTATTTTGAGCCGGTGTTTTTGTGAAGCGGTGCGTTATAACGGCGGGATTGTGCAGGATGAGTTTGTGGAGCGTTTGAAAAAGTTTGTAGATTACGAACTCGTCTGCCCGGAAATGGAAATGGGACTGGGTGTGCCCAGACCAAAGATAATTGTAATAAAAGAAAATGGCAACAAAAGGTTATACCAGCCTGAAACCCAGAGAGACCTCACCCAGAATATTAAAAAATTTATAAAGGATTTTGTAGATAATGTAGATATAAATGAGTTTGATGGATTTTTGTTGAAGAGTAAATCACCATCCTGCGGCATTACCTCGGCAAACTACTATCAAAACGATAAGATTGTGGGACGAACCGATGGGTTTTTTGCCGAAGGAGTAAAAAATAATTTCCCGCAATTGCCGGCTGAACACGAGGGTAGGTTAAAAAATCCTGAATTACGCGAGCATTTCTTGATAAGGATATTTGCCTATGCAGAATTTCGGCGGTTAAAAGAAAATTTAAGTGCAAACGAACTTGTAAAATTCCATACCCGGTATAAGTATCTGCTTATGACTTATAGCCAGAAAGCTCTAAAAGAGATGGGCAAGATTGTGGCGGACGGAAAGAGCAATTTGCAGGAGAAATTAGAAAATTACAAAAATCTATTTTATGGTGCATTTGCCAAAAAGCCATCCCGTTCAAAACATTTTAATACTGTTCTACATATTTATGGCTATTTTTCAAGAAAGTTGAATGAAAAAGAAAAAAGGCATTTTTTAGATCTCCTTGAAAAGTATAAAAATGGAACCATTTCATTGACTACAATCATAGAAATGCTCAAGAACTTTTCTTATCGCTTTAACAACACATATCTTTTAACCCAGAAATACCTTAATCCTTTTCCTGAAGCGTTAGTATGATTGATACACTCTGCAAATGAAAATAAGATAAAAACCAGTGGCGAAACAATAAAATTTAATTGAGTTTATACCCCTGCTTTTTCATAATTCACTTTCACCACAACCAACCTTTTTCGCTAAATCTTATTGCATTGCCCACAGGATTGACCAGCAACTGCGGGGATAGAAAATGCTTATTTAGGTCCGTGTGGAAAATGTTAACTGTTACTGCTTTTGTATTGCGTTGAGCAGAGCACGGAGGTCGTTGGTAAGTGCCTCACTAAGTCTGTTCTCATCAGAGACACTGCTTGTTTTCCTTGTTATCTCGGTCTCTTTATTTATATCTTTTAATATAATGGTGTATTCAATTTTTCTAGAAATCATGCTTATCTTCCCGGTGATAAGATAGTCAGCGAGCAATTTTCTACCAAGCCGGTAAATCTGTATGTCGTCAATATTCGTTGTTGGATTCCATCCTTGATTGTAGTATTCAGTTCTTATCGTAGTCTTGGGGATAATTCGGAATAATTGTTGAAATGGGGCAATGGCATCGTATAATATATCCTGACTCATCTGACCGAGACCCAATGCTTCGGAATTTTCTTCGCGTAAGGCAAGAATGCCAATATATTTCTTGGCGCCTTCCTGGGGTTGAATCGTGACTCCATACTCCCGGTTCAATTCATTAATCACTAAATCAGTAATATTCAATTCCGGATTTGCATAAAAAACGCCTTCAGAGAGGTCAATCACCATTGAAAATCCTTCCTGTGCCGCAATCTTTGCTACTGCCTCATTTATCTTCTTTAAAAGCGGTGCCATCAGTTCGTCGTTCTTCTGTTCAATCTTACCCCCGGGTCCAAAAACATCCTGCAGATATTGATTATAGGTTTTGGTTAAATCTTCTATCTCGTCAAGTTTTTTCAGGCGCGCCTCTTCCGAGAGCAGAAGTTTTTGTGCCTCAAGTTCCTGTTTTAGATTGGTGATTGCCTGTTGAAGCGACGCTGCTGAATCACGACACTGAGTTACAAATTCGTTGAATTGGACATTTGCGGTGGCTGTTGCCTGATATTCCTGAAAAATCCGATTTGATTCTACAAAACCAATCTTCTGTTCTTTTGCCAGAAAAAACATTGGTAATAAAATAAGAGATATTTTTCTCATTATTACTCCTTGCAGAACTTTTAGAACATCCCGAATGGATTTATCTGAAAATGGGGTTCAAATCCGGGCCTGGGGCGGTCAAATCCATAACCGAGGTCAAAACCCAAGACACCCATCATTGGAATTTCAAGCCTTACCCCCACTCCAATACCCCTCTTGAGGTCATAGATGTTGACATCTTTATAGGAATCAAATGCATTACCCATATCATAAAAACAAAGCAATGCAAATCCCTGGGTGAGTTTCAACTTCAGTTCCAAATTATTTATGAAGATTGCCTTACCACCTATTGCCAGATTATTCTCGGTGGGTGTCAGAGAGCGGTCGGGATAACCCCTAACTCCATCCTCACCGGTTCCACCGGCATAGAATCTTTTATAAATTGGTACTTCCCGGGCACTTGTGACAATTCCGGCGCGGAGGCGTGCCATCAGGATTAATTTCCAGACTAAGGGGAAATATGTCCGCGTCTCAAAGGTAAAACGATTATAGTCAATATTGGCAAATAACCAGGGTTTGGCAATTTCCGATTGCAGTGAAATATAAGAACCGCTCGTGGGATTAAAGATAAAATCCCGGGTATCCCTTACAATTCCATAATTATTTGCCAGTGTCCATTTGGGAATTGTATCCTTTCTTAAATCATAGGTGCTTGTGGGATTATAACTCTCTGAGATATTCAAAATCTGGGTTCTTTCAATGCGAAATGTATAATTGAATCGCGTATAATCCAGGAAAAATGGAAAAGAAAAATTGGTTGCTGTGCCTAAATCTCTTTTTGTATAATAATCCCAAAAACGGTTTGTATAATAAATATCAAACCCGGCAGTGGTACGGGTGTCAAATAACCAGGGTTCGCTAAATCCGAACTGGATATTAGTCAATCTACCCCCGATTTCAAATTTTGTATAAATCCGCTGTCCCCGGCCGAAGATATTGGGATGGGTCAATTCAATATAGCCGGTAAGTTTATCCAGGGCGGAATAGGCCATACCTGCGCCGATTGAACCAACACCTTCTTTTTCTTTGACTGCGTAAATAAGGTCAATATTCCCGCTGTCATCGGGAGTTCCGGTCTGAGGTTTGATATCTTCAAAGAAACCAAGATTGAATACCTCCCGCATACTCCTCAAAACTAAAGACCGACGAAATCTCTCGCCAGGTATAGTGAGGATTTCACGCCGGATAACCTTTTCTCTCGTGCGGTAATTACCCGTAATAATAATCCTGTTGATATTGGCGGGTTGTCCTTCTCTAATATTATATTCAATGTCGATAAATGAGTCCCGAACATTCTCCACAGGTACTATTGTGCAATAGATGTATCCCTCATCTGCATACATTTCATAATATTTTTGTATAATATTCTGCATTCGGGTAAGGTTGTAGATATCACCTTTATTCAACTTTGCAATTTTTTCAAGTTGTTGTGTGGTAAATAGAATATTTCCAGTATAACTAATATCACCAATGTAGTATCTTCTATTTTCGGTAATTTGAATGACAATCGTTATCCCCTGCTCGTTAATCTCAATCTTTGGCTCTTCAACTATAACATCAAGGAATCCGTTTTCTTTATAGAATGTTTTAATTTTTTCAATATCTTCCTTTAACTTATTCCTGTCCAGTTTGCCACTGCGCAAAAATCCCTTCTGTTTTGTCTGCATCTTTCGCTTTATTGCGCCATCCGAAAAGATGTGATTACCGTCAATAATTATTCGCTTTATCCGGAGCGATATTCCCTCTTTAATATTAAACACGAGGTGTACCCGATTTAAGGTATCATGAATAAGACTATCGCCGATCTCGGTGTTGTAAAAATTTTTTTCGGCATAGAGGTCCAAAATTTTTCGCTTCGCCTCAAAAAGCCGCTGGTCGGTTAGAACCTGCCCCTCTTTTAATTCAATCTTTTTCTCCAGGTCTTTATCTTTAATCGCCTTATTGCCCACAAATTCGGGTTTACCACTCAAGAATGGTGCCTCATCAACCATTATCTTGATAAAAATGCCATCGGCGATTATTGTTGTATCAAGGGCAACAAAATTGAAGAGGCGGAGTTTATTTAGGTTTAAAATAGCCTCGCCCAGCATTCGTTCTTTAAATTCGGCACCAACCTTCAGACCACTGGATTCAATTATGAGGTCAGTATCGGTCCAGCGGGAATCAACCTTGATATCGCTGATTACAAGGTTTATTAGAAATAGATAAAGAATCATTTAGTCTTGAATTCCAGGTGGTCACCAACCCTGATGAGTTTAATATGCCTGCCTTCTTTTATATTTCCTTTCAAAATCTCTTCGGAAAGAGGGTCTTCAATCAGACGTCTGATTGTCCTCTTTATTGGCCGGGCACCAAACTGTGGATCAAAGCCTTCTTCAACGAGCAGTTCCTTACTTGCCTCATCAAGTTCTAAAACCATCTTCTTCTCATCCAGTCTTTCTTCAAGTTCCTTGATAAGAATATCCACGATTTTCTTCATGTCTTCTTTTGTCAGTTCTCTAAATACTATAATCTCATCAATTCGATTTAAAAATTCCGGGTTGAATAACTTCTTCACCTCTTCCATTAACTTCGCCTTCATCTTCTCATAACTCAATGCTGGCTCAATCTTACCGAATCCAATTCCATCACTACGCTTTATCTCGGCAGTGCCGATGTTTGAGGTCATTATAATTACAGTATTTTTGAAATCTACTTTGCGTCCATAAGAATCGGTCAGCTGCCCATCCTCAAGGATTTGCAGGAGGATATTGAAGACATCAGGATGTGCCTTTTCAATCTCATCAAAGAGCACCACTGAATATGGTTTTCTCCGCACCTTTTCTGTGAGCTGCCCGCCTTCCTCATAGCCCACATAACCAGGTGGTGCACCAATAAGCCTTGAGACATTAAACTTCTCCATATACTCCGACATATCCAGGGTAATGAGGGAATTTATATCGTTGAAGAGAAATTCAGCAAGACGCCGGGCAAGTTCCGTCTTGCCCACACCGGTCGGTCCAAGAAAGATAAAGGAACCGATGGGCCTGCGGGGGTCCTTTACACCCGCACGACTCCGCCTTATTGCCTTGGCAATCGCCTGTATCGCCTCATCCTGACCAACAATCTTCTTGCGCAATTCCTCTTCCATCTTTAATAATCTTTTTGACTCCTTCTCTTCTATTCTTGAAACGGGAATCCCGGTCCATCTTGAAACCACAAATGCCACATCCTCCTCGGTGACGGTTGGCTTTATGTTTTCTGAAGTAGTTTCTTTTCGTCTTTTGATTTGCTCACGAATCTTCTGCTCCTCACGGTGCAAATCTGCTGCCACTTCATATTTCTGTTCAAGCACCATCTGTTCTTTTTTATGTTTGATTTCCTGAAGTTTACTCTCTAATTCTAATGTCTTCGGATCCTTTGTTATCTTTGACAATTTTACCTTCGCACCAGCCTCGTCAATTACATCAATTGCCTTATCCGGCAGAAATCGGTCCGTAATATAACGGTCGGAAAGATAGGCCGCCGCCTCAAGTGCCTCATCGGAGTAGATGACCTGATGGTGTTCTTCATATTTGCTTTTCAATCCCTGTAGTATACGCACTGTCTCACGGACTGTTGGTGGATTAACAATGATGGGCTGGAATCTTCTTTCAAGTGCCGCGTTCTTTTCAATATAACGACGGTAGTCCTCAAGGGTCGTAGCACCAATACACTGTAGTTCACCCCTTGCCAGAGCAGGCTTGAGCATATTGGAGGCATCCAGTGCACCTTCAGCAGCACCGGCACCAACGATAGTATGCAATTCATCAATAAAGACTATCACATCCTTATTCTGGGTAACTTCATTTATTACCGCCTTCAGCCGCTCCTCAAACTGTCCACGGTACTTTGTCCCGGCCACAATTGATGCCATATCCAGGGCAACAACCCGTTTATTCTTCAAGGAATCGGGAATATTACCGGCGACAATATCCTGAGCCAGCCCTTCTACAATTGCAGTCTTACCAACTCCGGCCTCGCCAATCAATACTGGGTTATTCTTTTTTCGCCGTGAGAGGATTTGGATAACCCGTTCAATCTCATTTTCTCTGCCAATGATCGGGTCTAATTTACCTTCGCGGGCAAGAGCAGTCAAATCCCTTGAGAATAGGTCCAAGGCCGAGCCGCGCCCCTTGCTCTTGCTCCGACCTGCGGTCACACCTTCGGGTCTGAGCAATTGAATTATTTCATTCTTAGCGGTCTCATATTCAATACCCATAGAGGCAAGAATCTGGGCGCCAATACTCCTTTCGGTCCGGATGATACCTAACAATAGATGTTCGGTCCCAACATAGGAATGACCAAGGTTTTTTGCCTCCTCCATTGCAAAGTTCAAACAAACCCTTGCATCATTACCCAGGGTGACATCAATCTTTGTCCCTGAACCAATTTGAATTGAATTCTCAATCGCCTTCTGCAATTCGCCAAGTTCTACCCCGAGATTTATCAATACCATCGCCCCAACCCCTTCTCCTTCCTTTATCATTGCCAGAAGGAGATGTTCGGGCTCAATAAAGCTATTCCTGAATCTGATTGCCTCTTCCCGGGCAATGTGCAAAATCTTTCTCACCCTTTCGGTGAAGCGTTCGTGCAAATTGACCTCCTTTAAATCCTATATTATCATTTTACATAAAAATTATTACCTGTCAAGTATTGGACAGGAATAGGTTAAAAAAGTTTATTATATTATACTTTTTGGAATCGGGCAAAGAAATTAAAGAAGGTGGTCGGATGATTTATCGGTTTCAATTTTATCAGCTTCTTACGATAAACCTTTGCTATCGCTTCTCCCACAAACTTTAAATGTTCCTTTGTGTAAACTCTCCTGGGTAGTGCGAGCCGGTATTCTTCGCCAAATACACCGCCTCTGATACCGGTCTCAAGATAAACTTGAGCCCCCAGAGCAAATGATGCATATGGGATTTTTTCTTTTGGTTTTATGACCAAACCGTGGCCACCTACCGGTTCAAAGACCTCAACCCCGCCGTTCTTTAAGACTTCTCCGAGATAGCCAACCTTTTCAATGTGTGAATTCAAAAACTCTTCATCAATTGCCTCTTTAAGTCCCACGGCCATCGCCGCTAAATCCCTTGAGGCAAGGCCACCAGAACTGGGGTATGATTCACGGGCAATTATCTTTTTATTCAACTCCTCAAAAAGTCTTTTATCTCTACAACCTATAAACCCGCCGATATTTACCAGTCCATCTTTCTTACTACTCAAATATAAAACATCACAGAATTTAAACATCTCCTGGCAGATTTCCTTGATTGTTTTTTTTGAACCGGAATAGCGTTTAATAAAAAAAGCATTGTCTGCAAACCGGCTCGCATCAAAGATTATTAATACCCCCCTTTTCTTTGCCATTTCATAGGTTTCTCTTAAATTATCAAGGGAAACCGGCTGTCCACCCTTTATGTTGTTGGTTAGGGTCATTATTACTGCCTTAACCCTTTCTTTTCTTAATTTATCTTTCAGGGCATTGAGGTTAATATTACCACAATATGGTGGTTTCAGGTCCGGAATATCAACTGCCCGTGCCCCAAGTTCTTCAATATTGACACGGGTTGTTTCAAAGTGGGTATTAGATAGTATTACATCATTGGGTTTCAGGATGATGTTGAAAAGAAGATTTTCGGCGGTTCGCCCCTGGTGAACCGGCTGAATATAGGGAAATTTTGTAATCTCTTTAGCGACCTTCAGGAAGTCTTCGCTTGATTTCTGCCCCGAAAAGTCCTCCTCAGCCTCAATCATCCTCGCCCAGGCCTCGGCACTCATTGCACCGGTCCCGGAGTCTGATATAAGATCAATATAGACATACCGCGCCGGAATCAGAAACAGGTTGTAGTCGGCCTGCTCAAGCACCCTTATCCTCTTTTTCTTCGGTACTTCCTGTAAGGGCTCAACAACCTTAATCCGGTAAGGCTCCATATTCTTTGCTATTCTCTATTTTCTTCAAGCCTTTTTAATTTCTCTAACACGGTTCTATTTTTAGGCTGAAGTTTCAGAACCTGTCTGTAAATTTCTTTTGCCTTTGTAACCTCGTTGAGTTTGAGGTAAACATCTCCGAGATGCTCCAAAATCACCGGGTCTTCGACGAGTTCATTTGCCCGTTTTAGATCACTCAGTGCCTCTTCGTATCTTTCCAATTGATAAAAAACCCACCCCCGGGAATCAATAAAATAACCATTATTGGGCTCAATCTCCAGTGCCTTTTCAATCAATTTCAGTGCATAACCAAGACTCTCCGCACGCTCCGCATATGTATAACCGACATAATTCAGGGCAATAGCATCGGTTGTATCGATCTCAATAATCTTCTCAAAAATTCTCAATGCCTCATCTTTTCTTCCTATCCGGTCACATAAATTTGCCAGGGCATTTAAACTAAGAAGCGAGCGGGGGTCTAAGGATAAAGATTTTTTGTAGTAAAAGTATGCCTGGGTAAATTCCTGCTCCAATTCTGCTACAATCCCTAAAAGATAATAAATCTGAACCATATCCGCATTCCTGTGGGCGGCTTCGGTGAAGGCGTATCTTGCAAGTTTGAAGTCCCTTTTGTCCATTGCAATGAAGCCTAAATATACCCATAATTCAACAAAATCAGGATTCACCTTAAGTGCCTCACTCAAAACCCTCTTTGACTCCTCATATCTCCCCTGTTCAAGAAAGATTCGGGCAGCGTAGAATTTTGAATAGGTATCCTGGGGATTGAGACCCGCAGCAATTGTAAATTCAACGAGTGCCTCATTCAACAAACCCATTTTATAGAGGGCAAAACCAAGGCTCCGGCGCACGGCAATCTCGTAATAATTGGCTGTTAGGATTTTTCTTGCAATATCAATCAATTTCTGAAATTGGTCAGTATCCATATATAAATCAACAAGTCTTTTACTTATTGAAAGTGATGTATCATATTGAATTGCCTTTTCGTAGTAATAAATGCTGGAATCCTTAATCCCCAGTATGTCGAATCCCGTTCCTATACCAACTAGGGCAGTGTAGTTTGTGGTATCAAGGGCAAACGCACGGTGATAATAATTTATTGCGCCCTGATGGTCATTCATCTTACCACAGATTGTGCCTAATCGGTTATAAACTTCAGAAGTCCTCTTATCCTCAGCAATTTCCATTAAAATCTCTTTTGCCATTTTCAAATCACCCAGCCCTTCGTAGAGAATGGAGATTGTTTGATAGAGGTCAAGATTATCCGGATGGTAATTTAAAGCCCTTTTATAAGTCTCAATTGCACTCTTTAAGTCGCCCTTGCCGATATACCCTACGCCTAAAATAGAATGCAAATCAAGATTATCAGGGGCAACCTGCAAACCCATTCTGGCGTATTCAATCCCCTTGTCAATCTTCTGGATTTTATAGTGAGCATTGGCAAGGGCATAATAAATCTCACTCGCGGTGGAATCCAGCGCCAATGCCATTTTGTAGTATTCAATTGCTCCAGCAACATCATTTGCCAGTTCTTTCTGACACCCAATACTGAAAAGTTCATAGGGTGTCTCAAATAGTACTATGAATGAAAGAATACTATAAATTGCCATAGTCTGTCAGGACTCCTTATGGGGTCATTATTGAAGAGATTATAGATTAGTCCAACCCCAAGACGATTACAGGAATTGCTTTTATAGTAAAATAATAACTTAAAGAGATGTTGCTGATACCAGAGTGATTCACCCCGGGCAATTAAAAATTCCGGAACGAAGTCACCACCGAAACTACCCGTATTAAAGAAATTTATCCGTCCCTGCAGGGCAAAATCATAATTGTAGTCTGCCCCGGCATTTATATCCCATCCATGATACTGCCAGTGGGCATAGTATGTGTAATATAAACTCAACAAGAGACGACGGAATGTCTTTACACTCCTTGAATAATGAAAATCAACGCTGCCGATCTGAAATCTAAAACGGTTGAATATCGGCTTCTGTGTGGAAAGGGAATCAATATTGTGGAAACAATCATGGATATAACAAAGACGGATAAAGACCGGATTAAATAGATAGTCAAAGCCACCCGCAATGTAATAATGGACATATCTTGGGTCAAACAACACACCATCACCACCCTTTACCTCAAGGTCATCCTGATAATTTAGAAAAAATAGAAAGTTATTGTATTCAATAAATGTGCCGGACAAACTAACTGATGAATCCATGTAGTATCTTGATAGCGCAGCCGTCAGATAACGACCGAAATGAGCATAACAGTGGAGCTCAAGGGGAAATTTTAAGGCTAAGATAAGATTTAAAAAAAGAAGAGACATACCAATCTCAACATAAATCAGCGCAGAGGTCCGAGCCCTGCAACCCTTCAATCCTAAATGTATAAAATTTGCCACATATTAATTTTGAATTATTAATTACAATCTGGGGATCTATCTCCGGTGCCAGAAATTCAGTATGGCCTAAATAATTGCCATTTTTCGAATGCACAAGCGTCTTGTAGATGCCACCGATATACCTCTTCAAATGGGAACTTACAAGTCTCCTTTGAATCTTTACAATCTCTTTATATCTTCGTCTAATAACCTCTTTCGGCAACTGTTTAAGTGATGCTGCGGCAGTCTCTGGTTCACATGAGTAGGAAAAGACCCCAAACCAGTCAAAGTATGATTCCTTTAAGAATTCCTTCAGTTCATAAAATTCCTGGTCAGTCTCACCGGGAAAACCGACCATTACCGTTGTCCGTAATACCATATTTTTGATGCTCTTCAATCTTTTGATTAGTGATTCAATCTCAAGGCGGCTGATACCCCGATTCATTCGTTCGAGAATCCGATCATTGATATGCTGAATTGGCAGGTCAAGGTATTTACAGACTTTTGGGTTATTTGCTATCTCGCTGATAATCTCATCGGTCATGCCCTTGGGATGGGCGTACATAATTCTAATCCATTCTATATCCGGTATCTTTGAGATTTCTCTGATAAGTGGAACAAACATCACCCTTTTATAAAGGTCCAGTCCATATCTGGTGGTATCCTGGGCAATTAGAATAATCTCTCTAATTCCTAATTTTGCCAGTTCCCGTGCCTCCTTTATCAGCTCATTAAATTCAACACTTTTATATTCACCTTTAATCATTGGAATTGTGCAATAACTGCAGTGATTTGAACAACCATCCGCAATTTTGAGATAAGAAAATCCAGAAGTCGAAAGAATCCGCGTATCAGGGATATTCTTGCGATTCGTAATAGTCCTGAATAATTCATCGGTTTGGGTTAATGAAAACCAGCCTGCTACGCCTTTAAATTTGCGGGAAAGAACTTGCTTCATGCGATTCACTGCACAACCCAGAACATAGACCTTCTTGCCATTGGCAAATCTAAGTACCCTGGTAATTTCCCTGGTGGTTTCTTTTATCGCCGGCGCAATGAAGCCGCAGGTATTGATGATAACCACATCACTCTGGACAAAAGAAGACACAACCACTCTCTTCGTGGCTAACAATCTGCCTATCAATTTTTCCGAGTCAACGAGGTTCTTCGGACAGCCGAGGGAGATAAAATGAATTCTAATCAATTCTTATCAACTTCACACATGCCGAGGCGACTATTGATTCGCTATTTCGGTCTTTTAATTCTGCCCCGGCCTTAACCAACCTATTTCGTGCCTCAATTACCCAACCTCTGGCAATGTATTCCTGTCCAATGTACATCGGCTTTTTTATCCGAACATTCAATTCACAAGTTGCCGATTTATATCCACTTTTATATGCTGCCCAGACCGCCATCTCATCAAGAATTGTAGCAATAATCCCACCGTGGGCAATAGCGGAATAACCCTGATAATCAGAAGGTAATCTAATGATTGATATTACTCCATCAGCCGTCTCGGTGATTTTTAATTTCAAGCCCTTCTCGTTTTCACCACCACAGGCAAAGCATTTATTATCCATTAAAAATTTACTGCTCAATTATCTCCGTTCCTTTTGGTGGATTGAATTTAAAGATTTTTTTTGAGATTTTTTTGTTTAACTGAATATTCTTGAAGATGAATTTATTTTCCGAACCGGTATCATCAATGACCGTAATCCCTATTATCCGGAATTTTTCTTTGTTAACTACAACAACTATCTTCTCATAAATTTCGGTTTCTTCCTTTGGTGTCAGTAAGATCTCATAGTCTTTATTTATCCTTAACTCGGCATTAAAACGTTCATTGTAATCCTTTAAAAAGAGGTCAGGATTTACCGCAAATGGAATCTGGGAGCCAAGATGTTGTCTGATTGCCCTTTTTTTATCTGGAAAATATACCCACAGGGATACGCTATCACCCACATAAATCTGATTTGGATTTTTTATTTCCATCCGGAAAAAATTGGGTTTTAGAAAATAGATTTTGCCCTCAAAGCTCTGACAGGTCTCGGATGTCTTCTCACAAAACACTTGGGTGAATTCTACATAGAAACTCTTCAGATTCTGGTAGTTCTGAATAGTCTTATCCACAACCTCGGCAAGTTCGATCGCCCAAATTGGTGCCACCCAGAAAAATGCAGATATAATAAAGAACTTACTTCTAAACGATAGATTCTCCATCGGACTCCCTTTCATTTCAATTTTACATAAAAAAGGGAGAATGTCAACTATGGATTAAAATGAATACATCCCTCGTTTTGCCCGAATAAATTAGAATTTCGTGCTTCGGTTTTAGTATCTGTATTGAAATTTTTCAAATGCCTATACAACACTTTAGTGGCTTAAAATCAAAATTTTGACCGTAGTCTTTACAATATTTATTTTTTGAATATAATTCTTTAATATGGAAATTGCCATCCGAATTGAAGATTTACATCGTTCATTCAAAGTTCATTTCTGGGAAAAGAAAAAGGACATATTAAAGGGAATTACTTTTGATGTCTACAAAGGTGAGGTCTTTGGATTCCTTGGTCCAAATGGTGCTGGAAAGACTACGACCATAAAGACGATTACCGGATTGATAAAACCCGACCGGGGTAAGATTGAAGTCTTCGGACACCCTCCTTATTCACTTGAAGCCAAAAAAAGGATTGGTTTTTTACCCGAATCCCCATATTTTTATGAGCATTTAAGCGGATATGAGTTTTTGAAAATCCATTCTATGTTGTGCAATGAAAAGATGAATAGAAATAGACTTCTGGAACTTATTGACCGGGTTGGATTGAAAAAGGCGGCTGATTTACCTTTGCGCAAGTATTCACGAGGAATGCTCCAGCGGATTGGTATTGCCCAGGCACTTGTTGGTGAACCCGATTTATTGATTTTTGATGAACCATTGACTGGACTTGACCCAATTGGCAGGAAGGAGATAAAAAGTTTGATATTAAAATTAAAAATGGAAGGAAAGACGGTATTTTTCTCCTCGCACATACTTCCCGATGCCGAGGCGGTCTGTGATAGGATTGGAATAATAATAGATGGTAGGATTATGCAGATAGGTACACTTGATGACCTTCTAAAAAAAGAAACAAGGACTGATGAAATATCTCTTGAGGACTGGTTCTTTGAGCAGGTAATGGGTAGCCAAGAATAGTATGAATAGAATCAGCGCAGTTCTGGAAAACACATTCAAAGAGGCACTCCGACAGCGAATAATGATTTTGCTCATAATCTTCAGTGTCCTTCTTATTATTATCTCTATGTTTCTTGAGCCTTTTGCCCTCGGTGAATCGCCGAAATTGCTAAGGGATTTCGGAATGGCGGTTGCGTCTCTATTTGGTATTCTTGTTGTTATCATTATTGGCTCCACTTTGATCCATAAAGATATTGAAAAGAGGACAATCTATACAGTAATTGCCAAACCCGTGAAGAGGAGTGAAATCATAATTGGCAAATTCCTTGGACTTTTTCTCTTGATTGCAATATTAGAAGGCGCAATGGCTTTAATCCATCAATTTGTTCTTCTTATCTACGAGGGGAAGTTTGACATTCCAATATTGATTAATCTACCATTTTCCCTTATTGAAATTGCGGTGCTTTTAGGAATTCTTTTACTCTTTTCGTCTTTTTCTTCAACAACAATGACCTCAATAATGGGTGTGATATTTTATGTAATCGGCCATGCGAGCCCGGATTTGAAACTCTTTGCGGATACAGTTAAAGTGCCGGCAATAAAATATCTTGCCTATGGATTCTATTATATCCTGCCCAATCTTGAAAATTTTAACCTTCGGTTAGAACTTGTCCATAAACTGCCTATATTCTCTGACCAGGTGTTATTCTCAATTTGCTACGGATTGATTTACACGATTTTTTTGCTCTATCTGTCAGTATTGATTTTTGAACAAAGGGAATTTAAATGATACAAATCATTCTTCCAATTGTCTGCCGTAATTTTTGCCATTCCGAACTTACAGCTGCCTGTTGCGTCCAACTTACAATTGTCAGTCACTCCGAACTAACCCCTACTTGTCATCCTGAACCTACAACTACTTATCATTCCGGATCTACAACTACCTGTCATTCCGAACTCGTTTCGGAATCTAAAAAAATACAGAACCAACCTTTTATACAAAATAAGATGCTGAAACAAGTTCAGCATGACAGTCCCGAGTGTCTGTGTCACCCTGAACTTGGTTCAGGGTCTCATAACATTATGTTTGCAAGACCATTTCGGAATTGTAAAAGAACATTATTTAAATCCTGTTTGGCAATAATGTGAAATGACTAAACAATACTATGTTTACGTTTTAACGAATAAAAGGAATAGTGTGCTCTATATAGGAGTTACTGATAATCTCGCGCGACGGATATACGAACATAAAAATAAATTAATTAATGGTTTTACTAAGAAGTACAATCTTACAAAGTTAGTATATTATGAGGTTACAAATGATGTATACGAAGCTATAAAAAGAGAAAAGCAATTGAAAAACTGGCACCGAGATTGGAAGATAAATCTCATTACACAAAATAATAAAGAATGGAAGGACCTGAGTGAGGAGCTCCTTAACGATGAATAATGAAATGCTGAAACAAGTTCAGCCTGACTAAAAAAATGGACTGTCATCCTGAACTGGTTATGGCAAAGATGGTCTTTCACCCTGGACTCGCTTCAGGGTCTATAAATGGGGTCTTCATATGATAAAGAATCTTATTTTTGTAATCCTTCTCCTTCTCCTTATTGTCAACTTTTCATATCGCATTGATTTAAAAAAGACCCACCATGAATTAATCGGCGAGTTGATGTATTTCCCTTCGGGTTTTGCGGTGAAGGCACTTTCTTTAGGCTTTTATGTTCCCCTTGCAGATTTTGTCTGGTTGAGATTTATCCAGTATTATGGTGAGCACAGGATGACCGATGCGCGGTTCGATTTGATGTATCATATCTTGGACATCCTAACCACGCTTGACCCCTACTTTGTCCACGCCTATACCCTTGGTGCCCTTATGCTCACCCACGATGCAAATAGACCCGACCAGGCAAGGTTAATTTTGAGTAAAGGAATGCGTCAGGATGTAAACGAGTGGCGAATTCCCTTTATTTATGGCTTCATCCACTATGTGTTTTTAAGAGAATATAAAATCGCCCAGGCATATTTTCGCATTTCTGCCCAGAAACCAAATGCCCCGGATATGCCAAAGAGATGGGCAGCATATGTTTTACTTAAAAAAATCGGTGATTTAAAAATGAGCCTCGCCTTGTGGATTGATTTATATAACCATACAAAAAATCCCGAAGAGAAGGCAATAGCGGAAATATATATTAAAGAAATAAAAATGAAGTTAGACATTGAATTTTTAAACCAAAAAGTGGCTGAGTTTGTTGTAAAAACCGGACGCCAACCGGTCAGTCTAAACGAATTGTTATTAAACAGTCTAATTGATTCATTACCAACCGAACCACATGGAGGTTGGTACTATCTTAGGGCTGGCAAGGTCTATTCAACCTGGGAAAAGCAAAAACGGCATTAAAATATCTTGATATTCTGTGGAGGGTAACTTTTTTAATCAACGGCCTTAATAAAAGAATTTTGAAATAACTTTTAATAGTATAAAGATGCTTATCCCTGGTGTTGCCTCATTATTTTATTTTTAAATATAAGCTCAGGGAATAAGAGGGCTGCTTTTTCCCACAACGATGCCCATAGTTTTCTAAAATTTTAGCTAAGTGAAAAAAGCCTCAGAGACTTCTTTTCTTCATAACGCTACCTTTTGCTTAATATAAATTGTATCACCGCTTTTGATATTGTCCTCGCTGACGGAAAAATTAAATTTTTTATTACCAGCTGTGAGTTCGTATAAATTACCAGCAGATGTGGGATATGGAACGATTGACATAAATGCCCCGGTAGAGTCGGTTGACAAAGAGTCATAATAAATGAAGTCAAACCCGGGAATTGATACTTTGTAAGAAATTTTTACAGGGAGTAATGGATTGAAATATCCTTTTATTGTCGCACCGCGCACATATTCAAAGATTATTATAGATTTTTGAGGAGAAACAAACCGTAAGCGATAGTGCCTATATGGTGGGTAAAAATTATCTTTAAAATAAAAACCACTTCCATAGAATAAAGATAGCCGCATTGTGGTAGTTTTTAGACCACGTTCGTTGGGTGTCATAATTGTGGACAACAATTGAGTGCCAACTTTGCAGGGAAAATAATTTAAAAACTCGGTCGGTTTGATATTTAAATATTCTGCTGCATACTTTATCAAAAATACCGGACTCTTAAGATAAATATAACGACACTCCAACTCATCAAGGACAGCATTGGCTTCTTCTTCAGTCTCGGTTAAGAAGAATTGATTCACTGTTTTAAAATTAGAAACATCATTACCAAAATTGCAGGCAGCGACAGGCCTTTTAGCGTAGTAAAGAATTTGATGTCCATCACCCCAGAAACACATTATCCCGTATTCTGGTTTTTTATCAGGATTAAAAAAATAACTTGTTTCTGGTGTTGAATCATTCAACCATTTATATGATACTTCATCATCTTTTGGAATTGACCATGTACTACTGTAGTACTGTTTATTTATCAAAGGTTCGAATGATACAAAAATAATAGCACCGAGAATAATATAGGCAAATATCCTGTGTCTTAAATATAGATTTACGAATTTATAAATTCGGTGTAATGTATAGGTCAATACAATTACAAATAAGGGAGTAAACCAGACGACATATCTTCTTGCCAGAAAAGATAAAATACCGGTGAAAATTAAAAAGGTTAAGAATATGAAAAATTCCTTTTTGCGATTTTCCAAAATTATTATGAGACCCATTATTGGCCATAAATAATACGCCCTGCCGAATAGATATTTCACTGATAAAGTTTCAAGATAACCTGATTGAACTATAAGGGGTTGAAATTCCATTATGGTTTTCAGCCAGGGGTCATTTTTAATCAAAAAAGAAAAACCACCAGTAGGAATTTTTGTTCTGAAAAAAATAAAAAGGATGATAGTTATTGAGGATAACAAAGGCAAGAAAACCCAATGAAATTTCTTGCTCAATATCCAAATCCCCATAATATAAATGGCACCTGCCAAAAGAGATACGTGGAGGAGCGATAAACCACGATAACTGAAGGGGCTGTCTGGAAAGTGTGTATTTATGCTAAACGGTAGAATCATCAAGAGAGAAATTATGAAAGAAATGATAGAGTTGAATTTCTGACTAAAAATGAGAATAAAAAAGGCAAGTCCTACAAATAAAATTGAACCCTGCCAGAGTAACATTCCGATGCCGAATGATATTCCCAGGTATATCCAGTGGTTTATTTTATTTTCTTGATTGGAAATAAGAAAATATATAATCAATAACAAAGCCAGAGTTTCCGCAATATGATGGTCGTTATAACCCAATCTCGACCATGAAATTGTGCCCGGCAGGATTGCTGCGAGTAAAGACGAAAAAAAGGCAAGTTTTTTATTAAATAATCTTTTTGTGATAAGATAGGTCATCAATACAACTGCCATTCCGTATAAAATTGGATATATTGCACATACCCATTCAACCTGTTCAAATGTTGGTTTTCCCAAAAACAGTAAATAAGCAAGCGTACCCGCCAGGAAGTCAAATAAAGGTGGCCAGATACAATAGCCTCCGGTAGGATAGGCAATGTAATAATCAAAAACAGGAAGATATGGATAATTATTTACCAATAACTGCACACGTCTTGTATGATAATGAGGGTCAGGTGTAAAAAGGGGCGCCGGTAAATGAACGGCTTCGCCGATAAACAAAAAGAATCTTAATGCAAAGGTTATAAATAAAATAATAAAAATTGGATTTAGTCTATTTAGGGATGATAACTTCACTAATCTTCCAGCCAGATTTTGTTAATACCAAGCGGTCTCCGGATAAGAATATTTTTTTTGAATTTTGTCTTTTCGAGTAAAAACTTACGCGGTAATAAATTAACGCCTTTTTTCCTTTTATCTTTAATGAAATCAATGAATCATATTGTAAAGAATCAACTTCATCGGGTACTGGAAAAATGTCTTTCTCATTATATTGATTTTCTAAAAAACCATCAAAACAGGTTAATGCTTCCTTATAATTCCTTTTTCCCAACATTGACCAGTAATACTTGATGGTAGATTCGGGTGTTGCAAATTGGGGCAAGATATTCTCTTGGACACCATTTTTACAAAATGAAAAAACGATAATAAAGAACCATAAATATTTAATCACAATTTAAACGCATTGAAAAGTTTTTGGGTGCAGGATATATCCTGCACCCAAAAATCGGTCAGATGAATTACTTGGCGACACCAGCCGTAAGAACAACCGGTATCAATCCCTTGGCGCCAATACCATAAATGAGGTATGTTTCAGTTGCATTATTATTACTGGTGGTATTGTAATAAAAGACCTTACCCTCATCGCCCGGAATAGTTGGGGTGTAGCTTGTATCAGTTGTGGTACTAAGAACTGCTTCCCGGCTGGGCATAAATGGATTTCTCACATTATCACCCAGTATTGCGTCATTTCCATAAGGAGGTTGATTCTGATCGTTAGCTACAGACATATTAGCAAACGGACCAAAGTAAGAAGTGTTGACTTCGTTGACGGTCACATTTAAATCCACAGGATAGGCATCAGCGCCCCTGGTTGTGAAATCTTCTACTGCCGTCTGGAGTGTGTGCATATTATTTTTAGTAGATGCCTCTTTTGCCCTCTGCTGCATTGCCAGGAAATTCGGGATGGCGATCGCAGCCAGAATACCGATGATCACGACCACGACCATCAGTTCAATCAGGGTAAAACCCTTTCTCATATTAAACCTCCTGTTTCACTCCGTTTAAACCCGCTGATTAAGCGGATTTTGACACGGATGCGCACAGATTGGTTAATGGTTATTTAACCATTTAACCAATTATTATTTAATTATTCACGTGTGCCCGTTCAGGAATGGTTGCACAAGCAACCCTTTTTCACCCTCGCCTTTTATTCCTACAAGAACGAGGGAATTGAGAAATTCAATTTGGGCTTTGGCACACAGGTCAGGGTATCGGGAGATCAGGATATCCGGAAATCAGAAAAGAACCTTAAACAATTGCAGAGTTTATCCTTCGTTAATCAAGAAAGCCCATCATTTAAGTTTTTGACACCAGAAGGTGTCTTTACAATTTTACGGGACTGAAGTCCCTGCTCCAAAGATGGATAATTATAGCCATCTCTAAGGAGTTGTCAATAGGTTTTTCAAAGAACATACAGTGGCAAGCACTGGACTCCAGAGACGCGCTCGGGACTAAATTCCCTGATCCCAAGTTTTTATTATACCAGCCTCCAAGCCTCAATCCATTACCCATCTTAGTAGATATGCAAAAATTGTGCCTGAACCATTTTAAAAAAATTTTTAAATTTCAAGAGTTTTACCTTTTAATCGTCTCATTGCTGAAGGAGCGTCTCATTTTGCGACACTTAAGTCTCGTTTTGCCTGTTAGTTCTATTTTTTTGCCTTCAATCGCCGATATAAGGTTGCCCTACTTATTCCGAGTCTCTTTGCTGCCTCTGAAATATTACCTTTGCACTCCTTGAGTGCCTTTTTAATTTCATTATTCTCAAGTTCTTTTAATGGCTCGATCTCCATACCAGGAAGATTTATATGTTCGGGCTTGATATAATAGGTATCAGCAAGGACCGCTGCCCGTTCAATGAGATGTTTTAATTCCCGAACATTGCCGGGCCAGTGATAATTTTTCAAAACCTCAATCGTTGATTTCAGCAAACGCTTCTCACCGAGATTCTCTCTTTCACATATAGATTTTAAAAAATGCTCAGCCAGTAATGGAATATCTTCCTTGCGCTGGCGCAGAGGTGGCAGGGTTATTGGAATTACATTCAAACGGTAATACAAGTCTTCCCGGAATCTCTGAGCCTTCACCTCTTCATAAAGGTCCTTATTGGTGGCAGCGATAAGCCGAACATCCACCTTTATTGGTTTTGTGGCACCCAAAGGTACAATCTCCCGTTCTTCAAGGAATCTTAAAATCTTCATCTGGATTGAAAGGGGTGCATCACCTATCTCATCCAAAAAGAAACTCCCTTTATCGGCAACGACAAAGAGTCCGTCTTTATCGGTATTGGCACCGGTAAAGGCGCCCTTTTTATAACCAAAAAGTTCGCTCTCGAGCAGTGTCTCGGGAAGTGCAGCACAGGATATTGTAACAAAATTATTTTTTGAACGTCTTGAACGCCGATGAATTTCCCGGGCAATCAATTCCTTTCCGGTTCCCGACTCGCCAAGGATTAAAACCGTCGTATCGGTACCGGCAATCCTGTCAACAAGGTGTAAAATATTCTGCATTACTCTACTTTCACCGATGATTGTCGTGGGACTTTCCTGTTCCTTAACTAAATTTGCCTTGATTCGCCTGAGAATCTCATCAATTCCAAATGGCTTCATAATATAATCGCTCACCCGGTCACGCAATGCATTTATAACCGATTCCATTGAACCATATGCGGTAATGAAAATTACCGGCAGCCGGGGATACATTACCCGAACCTGTTTTAAAAATTGAAATCCGTCCATCTGGGGCATTCTAATATCACTAATCACACAATCAAATCTTTCTGTCTTCAAATGCTTCAAGGCATCTTGTGGTTCAGTCGTTGCATAGACATCATAACCATTCTCCTGCAAGGCATAGGAAAGCCATTTAATAAGGCTTTCTTCATCATCAAGGAGTAAAATCTTTTGTTTCATAATACCGAGGATACAGAAAAACCGCAAAAAATGCGGAATTTATTTCTTCCTTCGGGAAAATATTTCTTCAAGGGTAAGTCTTAATTGCGGTGATATTACAAACTCCCACAGATTACCTTTTGTCCTGATTGCGCCATTAAAATCAAAAGAGATTTTACCGAGATTTTTAAATGGTATTCCCATGCCGAGGCCAATACGATGCTCTTTAATTTCCTTTAAGTACCAAGGGTTATAGTTATAGGAAAAAGAATAAATGTCCTTTTCTACCATTAACCTAATCCGGTTTATGTTTCTATCAATCCATACCGAATGTTCAAGTGATAAAGAATAATCCCAAGTATTGACGTCCTTTTCCAAGCCAAATCCAATAACCTGTGCCAGTTTATAGGTAGTGTCGCCGCTACTCCTTTCCATATCAATACTTCCCAGGCCCTCATAATATACAGTTAAGAACAAAACCTTCAAACCTGCCGAGTATATTTGACCTTTATATTTATAGGAAAATGTATCGGCGATGGTATAATCACCAATTGTATAATTCCAGACCTCAAAAGAACTGCCAAATAAAAAGGAACCGCGGTAGAAAATTTCGGTAAAATTTAACCATTGGTTTACCTGGAGATACACCTCTTCAATCCCGCCCCTTGACTTTGTATAAATCTTTAATAACTCCCTTTCGCTATAAATGTCATATACCTGATTGAAACGCTCAAGGTTTCCGAGTGAAAGCGACAGCCCCTTATAAACCGGAACTTTAAGACTTAGGTAAAAGGGATTGGTCCAGAATAGGCACCTAAATTTCTTTTCCTCACTGATTAAATTAAATTCTGGATTAAGGGTAAATTCAATCCGGGCAGTCTTCAAATCACCCAAGAATGTCTGTTGAAAAATCGCCCTCTCTTCACCAAAGCCTTCAATGGCAAATACCGAGGCACTGATAAGACTTAATAATAACGCATTCAATCCTATCTCTCCTGCGGTGGCCTGATAAAACCTACTTTTAAATTATGCGAGCCTTTTATCAACTTGATATTTGTTATGTCGTAATTTTCAGGTGAAAGGTAGATAAAAAAACCAAAATTGGAATCCGGATGGTCAATGATCCGCTGGATATAACGGACAATATCCAGGCTGAATGTAGAATCCTTCAGACTGAACTTCTTCAATGCTATCTGCGGTCCCAATTCGCTGTCAAATCCAGTGAATGGTTTAATTAAATATTTGACACCAATCTCTACTGAGTCCCGATAAGAAAAATAGTGCTCTAAGTCAAAGGTCAATTCACCAAAGATTGCCTTTGAACTATCAAGTGTTGTATCATAATTGAATTTTACATAATTTCTGTATACCACACCACTGCCCAGCCAGTCTTCCCAGTAATTTGGTGTTGTATCTGCTTTTATTATATGACAGTCAGAACCCAACGGTATACCATTTACCACACCGTTTTTGACAACCTTGAAAGTAGGCGCCTTCCCACCCTCCCGGGAATGGAAAAAGCAAAAACCATCAGAATGTGGGATTAATATCAAACCCTTTGAATTCATTATCTTGCTCAAATCAATATAATTGAACCAGACAATCAGCGAATCCCCATTTACCTTACAAAATCGCAAAGAATCAATTTCAAAATCTCCACCCGGATTCTGCCATGGTTCGGTATTGCTCTTTTCATACCAGGTTGCCTCACCTTCAGTAAAATCGCTATTCAACAGATAAATCCCGATACTGATTGTATCAAATCGGAATAGAGTATTACGATAGAGCGTAAGTTTTATCTCGTCAAGCCCCGAATATGTAGTATCTGGAAAGTTAAACTTTAATAGAATCCGTGATTCGTAGATATCGTTTTTACCAAGGACGAGATTCTGGGAAGTGCCCACCGGAATGTTCTTGAATTCGGTGGAAGATACAAAAATTTCTAATCTTAATGTATCTGTAGCAAATCCTCCCCTTACTTCTAACTCATCCTCACCCAGGGGAAGTTTGTTGCAATTGAATAGCAGAATAATAATTAAATTTAAGAAAATGCATCCCCTATTCCTGATAAAAGACTGCCACTTCAATTTCCTGTGGACTAAATACATTTTATAAATATACCCAATTTATAATCAAAGTCAAGTGCGATGATTGAGGTAATGGAGAAATCGCTTCAAACCGCCATATATCACCATTCCGCGCTTTGCACCCAAGATTTCTCGGGCTGATTTTTTATTTGAGGCAATCTCATAATAACCAGAACTACCTTTTACCGCAATGAGTTCACCAGATTTGCCTGCACCGTAAAATTTTTTCACTTTTATTAAAGTCTTAACTCTCCTTGGCGGTAAAATGAAATAATCAATTTCCATATTGTTCGGAATATTTGTTATCAAATTCCCAAAATGGTCAATATAAACGATTTCGCCGTGGATTATATTTTTCTTTCTCTTTATCTTAGGAAACCCGAATTTTGTATACCCTTTTATCAGCCTTCCCAAATTTGAAGGTCTTTCTCCATTAGAGAGCCTTGCTGCAATTGGTCCAAAAATATCGCGGGCGTGGAATGTTGAACTCAATTTTTTCTTTATATCTATCTCATAGACCTTTGAGCGGTCGTTATAAATATAAGAGAAAATCCCATTATCAGGACCAACAAAGTAATAACCATCTGATTCCACAATAATCGGCTTTCTCTTACTCCCTACACCCGGGTCAACTACTGCAAGATGAACTGTGCCTTCGGGAAAATTTTTGTAAACCGACTTTAATAGAAATGCAGCAGAATGAATATCAAACGATGGCAGGCAATGGGTTATGTCAATAATTCTTAGCCGTGGATTTATCTTCAAAATCTCTCCCTTTACTGCTGCAACAAACCAATCCTGCTCGCCAAAATCAGAGAGAAAGGTAATAATTGACAGAACATCATCAGGGGCTAAAGCCCCTGAAACCCCAACCTTCACCCTTGTTCTCTCCCTTAAAAAGGGAGAGGATGAAGGTGAGGGTTCCTTGATATTTTCCAAATTCCTATACATTAAAATACCTAAAAGTCCAGAATGCCTAAATACCTAAAACCATTTAACCATCCAGCTATCCAACCATCTAACTAATTCTTTCTTTTCGGTCACCCTCTTAATCCATAAGAACCACTTCTTGGGTAAGACCTGACTTGCTGCAACACCGCTTTTCAATATTAGTGGGGCAATCTCTGATCTATCAACCGCAGCGCCTTTATTCATAAGCAGAAGCACAATTAAAAATACGAAAGAGACAACCACCCCTTTTATAAATCCCAATAGACCACCAAATAGTCTGTCCATCAACCCCAAGGGTGTATAATGAATAAGTTTTGAAATAATCCGTCCGGTTATTGATACGACGATTACTACACCGACAAAGATTAATAAAAAACCGAGTATCCGCGAAATTCCCAGTTCAGAGGAATATTTGAGAGCAAGGATGTAGCCTCCTATAATTCCAATAATATCAAAGACTCCCCTGATCAATCCAACGATAATACCATGCATAAGAAAGAAACATAATATTATTAGAATCACAATATCAAGCCAAGTCATAGATTAGACAAACACCGTCCTTTTATTATACCCGGTTGTTATCTTTTGTCAACCTTGACATCTAAGTCTTTTTGATTATACTTAAATATGGGAAAAACGAAAGAGAAAGGCGTAAGAAAACTCATTGATTTTTTTAAAGAAGGCACAGTCAGTCATTATCATAAAATTTTCTTTAAAAATATCAATGCAGTTATTTACATACATGACCAAAAGGGAAGGATAATCTATCTCAATGAATTTGCCGAAAGAATATCTCATTATAAAATAGAGGAACTACTCGGAAAGCACTTCAAAAAGATCGTTGCGCCTGAATCACTGCCAGTGGCATATCATGCCTTTCGCACTCAGCTTTCGGGTAAGAATGTAAAGCCATTTGAACTGACGGTGCTGGATAAAAACGGCCAAAGGATTCATCTCAAGACCACCGAAACAGTAATTCTGGACCGCAGTGGAAAGGTAAACGGCGTGTTGGGTATTGCGACAGACATTACCGAGCATAAAGAACTCACGCAGAGATTGTCAAAAATGGTAAAGGAATTGAATCTCCTTCATATAATCGGTCAGGAGCTATCCGCCATCCTTGACATTGACCTGTTATTATACCGAATTGTGAAACACCTGAAGGAAACCCTTGGTTATGAAAGGGCCGCGGTAGGCCTTATAGACCTGCAAAGAAATGAACTCATAATCCGGGCAGCAGAACCAAGATATCCAAGGTCAGTAATGGCAAGATTAAAAGTAAAACTTGGTGAGGGTATTACCGGTTATGTGGCAAAGACTGGCAAACCATACCTCTGTAATGATGTGTCAAAAGACCCACACTATATTATCTTTGATAAAAATACCAAATCCGAGGTGGCAGTTCCTTTAAAAGTTGGCGATAAAATCATCGGTGTTATTAATATTGAAAGCTACCATGAAGATACCTTTGATGAAGACGATGTGCAGACATTGACCCTTATCGCCAATCAGGCGGCAATCGCCATTGAAAATAGTAGATTATATAACTCCCTAAAACAGAGTTATCTGGACAGTATCAAAACCCTTGTCTCGGCTATCGAAGCCAAGGACCATTATACCTATGGTCATTCAGAAAGGGTGAGGAAATATGCACTCCAGATTGCCCGTGAATTAAAATTATCTCCTCAACAAATAGAGGAATTAAATTATGCTGGCTATCTCCACGATATCGGAAAGATTGGCATCAATGACCGGATACTAACCAAACCCGAATCGCTAACCCCCTCTGAATATGAAGTGATTAAAAAACACCCCAGTATTGGACACAATATCCTGCGGTCCGCACACCACCTTGCTGGCGCAAGTCAGATAATCAAATATGAGCATGAAAGGTATGATGGAACTGGCTATCCAAATGGCTTGAAGGATGGTGAAATTCCTATTGGGGCAAGAATCATCGCGGTTGCTGACGCCTACGATGCAATGACCACAGACCGTCCCTATCGCCAGGCACTAAGCAAAAAAGAGGCTATCAAACGCCTTAAAGAAAATATGGGAACGCAATTTGACCCGAAGGTTGTCCGGGCATTTTTGAAAATAATCAAACGCAAATAAATTTTACCTTATCCAGTTTATATCCTCAAACTTTAAATCATCTTCTTTTAAATCACCCACAATCACCAGACAGAAATCTTCTGGATGGAGATATTTTATTGCCGCCTCTTTTACTTCGGCAAGCGTTATGTGAGAAATCAAGCCTTCAAACCTTTCAAGATAATCGAGTCCGAGTTTTGCCTTTTCAATCTCCGCGATAAAATTTGCCATCTTTCGGTAGGTATCAAATTCAAGGGGTAGGTGTCCGGTGTAATACTTCTTTGCACTCGTAAGTTCATCTTCACTAATTTCAATTTGCATTCTTTTAAGTTCATTAATTATTATCTGGACCACCTCATTTGCCGACTCATTCTTGGTCTGAACTTCACAGACAAAGTACCCGCCATTATGAAACCGCTCAAAATATGAATAGGCACTATAGGCGAGTCCCCTCTTCTCTCTTATTTCATTTGTAATGCGGGAGATAAGACCGGAACCACCAAGAATGTAATTCATTAAGCGGATTTGTAGCCAATCCGGAGCGGAAAGATTTGGACCTAAAAAACCTAAAAAGATATATGCCTGAGAAATGTCCCTTTTTATTATATAGCCATTCTTACCCGCTGGTGGTCGTGGACTCTCAATATTCAAGTTAGGTCTTTCGCCCTTAGGCCATTTTTCAAACTCATTACCAAGTATCTTTAGCAGCGAATCCCGGGAAAAATCGCCAACGAAGACAAAAAATGTATTATTGGGGATGTAATACTTTTTGAAAAAATTTTTGACTGCATCAAGGGTAATTCCTTTTATCGTTGAATCAAAACCTTCAGGAAGATGATTGAGTGGAGACCCCGCAAACAGGTATTTTCGGAAATTAACCATGCCCAGATAATATGGGTCATCCATATTTGCCTTCAACCTGGAGATGGTCTCTTTCTTCAACCGGTTAAATTCCAGTGTATCAAATACCGGATTTGTCAAAATATCGCCCACTACCTTTATTAATAGCGATAAATCTTTGCTCAGGATTCTTGCTGAAAAACCAGCATAATCCTCTCCTATCAATGGCGAGAGTTCACCCCCGACATATTCTATCATATCTAACGGTGCCTCTTTAGACCTTTCACTGCGTCTCAGGAGCAGTTGGTTTAAAATATACGCCAGCCCTTCTTGTTGGGCAGGGTCATAGACACTTCCAGCGCGAATTAAAATCCTCATCTCAACCATTGGAATCTTATGCGCCTCCACGGACAGAACCACAAGTCCATTTTTAAGGGTATCACGTTGAATTGTAATCGCCTGTGCCGTGATTGAAAGAAGAAGGATTAAATAGATAATCCTTTTTAGAATCTTATCTTTCCGTTGTCGGGTAGGCATCGTACCACCCTTCACCCTCACCTTAATCCTCTCCCTTCAAGGGAGAGGGAAGTGTGTGGGGCTCATCTTTACTCCTCGGAGTTAAATATCCCACAGTCCGGTTGTCTTTTATAAAATATTTATTAGCAACTCGCATTATATCTTCTTTAGTGACACCCATAATCTCTTTCGGATACTCATTTATGCCGCGCCAGTTTCCACCCTCAATCTCCCAGAACCCCAAACTAAAACCGATACCCATTGGTGAATCCTGTCGAAAGACGAATTGGGCAAGAACCTGATTCTTTGCCCTTTCCATTTCTTCCAGGGTAAAATCTCCATCTTTTAACCTTGATAATTCAGAATCAATTGCTGATTCTAAAAGACCAATTTCAACACCAACCTGTGGTATCCCAAAAATCACAAAACTACCACCGTATTTCGTGGCTGAAGAATATGCCCAGATGCTTGAGGCAAGCCCCTTCTGTTGTATAATGACCTTTTCAAATCTTGAAGTCTTGCCATATGATAGGATTCGGGCAATAATATCAATCGGATATGAATCTTTGTTGTTTATCGGAACTGTATGGTAATGGATAGCAAGCGCCGCACTTATGACATCCTTATAAACTTCAAACCTGCGCTCGCCATTCTGGGGTGGCTCAAAAAATTGTTCTTCTTTTACGGGATTACCTCTTATACGTCCGAAATGTTTCTTTACCTGGCGCAGTACCCCTTTATTATCCACATCTCCGGCGATAACAATCAGGGCATTTGCCGGATTATAAAACTTTTTATACCATCTGTAAACATCATCCCGGGTTATCCTTTCAATATCGGACATAAATCCAATAATCGGCTGGCGGTATGGATGATAGGTATAACTTAAAAGGTCAAGCGTCTCAAAGAGATTACCATATGGGTCGTTTTCTTCAAGTCTCCTTTCTTCTATTACCACATTCTTTTCCGAAGAAAAATCTGCCGGTGCAATCAAAAGATTCTCCATACGGTCAGCCTCCAGTTCAAGGGCAATTTCATAACGGTCCTTTTGCAGATTAGCCCAGTAGACCGTCTGGTGGATAGAGGTAAACGCATTCTCCTCTCCCCCGTTCTCATCAATGATCCGGTCATACTCCTTGGGACCGTACCTTTTGGTTCCCTTAAATGCCATATGCTCAAGGAGATGGGAAATACCCGTCATTCCCACTGGTTCATTATATGAGCCAATTCTGTAGTGTATCTGGACTGCCACAACCGGAGCGAAGTGCTCTTCATAAACAATTACCTTAAGACCGTTCTTTAATATATACTCCGAAACCTCCACGGGCTTAAAGACAAATAAAAGGAAAAGGGTTAATGTCATGATATCCTCCGTATAATTTTCTATCTTGCCAGAATTGCCGTTTTCTTTGCCTTTGTTATCTTATTGTGATACTGATATTCAAGATAGACAATGTACATTCCAGTCTGTGCCTTAACCCCTTCTTTTTCCCCACTCCAGAAACATGTACCCTTAGTCTCTTCCACCGATTCCTTTTTAAAAATATCACAAAATCTCTTCCCCCGGGCATCAAATACAGCAATCAAAAGTTTCCCACCGGGTTCGGGTAGCCGATAGTCAATCTGCAGATAATCATTTTTCCCATCGTTGTTGGGAGTAAAGATGACTGGTGATAATGATAATTCGCCTATCTTGCCAAGGACCTTGAGTATCTTGAGACAGAGGTTGTTTGTCAAATCTTTATCAGCATCAAATTCCACATAAAATCCAAGGACATGTTCCCCCTGAGCTGGCTTATTCAGTTTGTAGTATAAAAATGTTGTATCAAAGGCACCGACATTTTCACCGGAAATTTGAATAATCAGTTCACCAGAATTAAAAGTGGAATCTTTATTTAAGTCCTCAAAAATTTTTAGTTGATAATCGCTCGTAGACCTCAATCCCTTATTTATTACCCCGATTGTAATACTGGCATCTTCGCCGACCTTTAAGACCGCAGGTATGAATGTTATCAGGTCTTCGCTGAGGGCAAGGTCACAGGCATTTACTACACTATTCTCTTTACCCGGTGTGCAACCCGAAGGGTCAATTGATGGATACCAGTTGTACATAGAATCGGGCAAGGTCAATTCAATCCGTTCCCAAGAAATACCATCACCGGGGTCAAAGGGAAAGTTGTCTTCAATAAAAGGAGTCCCAAAACTCGTTGTACAACTATCGGCAATGGAAAAAAGAATCAAGGGGTCTTTTGTCGTAAGTTCATCACCGATGGATGTATCATCGGTGGTTAGGATTAGGGTTGAATCAGGTATTGAATAAGGCTGGCAGTTGATTGAATCGGGCACAATATACTCTCTATCCAAGATCAGGGCATAGGAATTGGGATAAATAATCGTTGAATGAATCCGGACATTGGGATATTTAATTAGTATGGAATCGCTTTCCCAGGGGCAGATGGCATCTGCTGGTGCGTCAAAATCGCAGATAAAGTATGAAGAGAGGTCAATGGTATCAGAACTCAGGTTATAAATTTCCACGAACTCATTACGGTCACCATAGGGGTTTTCTGGACCTTTCACATCGGACATTACTTCGGTTATGACTATACGCGAGTTGGCAGTAAATATCAGAAATAAAAACATGCTCTTATTATAATGAAACGACCCAATGTGTCAAGTTGTGGATTTCTGCCAAGTTTCAGGACTTGGTATCCACCAGATGGTTTGTCGCATAAATCTAATTAGGGAATTACTGCTTAACGAATTAATCAGATGACAGCCAATTTTACGAATTAAAGATTTAAAATAGGAATTTTATTGGCCGAAAGTAGACAAATTGAAATTATTTTCCGATTTCTAATTTTTACCGATGATTATCTTTTTTGACTCTGTCTGGTTTCTTTTTAGACTCTTCTTTTTTGGGTGCGGTAAATTTTCTAAACAAATCCTTAAACTTGGTCTTGAGCTGTTTAATCTTTAACAGGTCATCTTCCCGCTGGTCATTTACATTATTGGAATCTGCATCCTGAAAACGGTCATCTTTTTCAGTTTGATTTTTTATCTCCTCAATCTGCTGTATCTCTTCCTTCGTTCCGTCCCGGGGCTCATTTTCATTCAGCGGGTTTTGAATCCTGACATCGGGTTTATTATTCTTTAAATCATCATTTCTACTCACTGGCCTTACCGCAATTGATAGGCTAATAAGGAATAAAAGGGGTAATAGAAATCTTTTCATATTAACCTCCAATTATAATAATATTATCACGACTGTCAAGAAGAGATTTACCATGGCAATAGCCGTGCATAAATGCGCCTCTTTTCGTCAGGGTCAAGTCTTATTCGCCTCTGCAATGTCATATATCCGGTCTTCTTTATCCGAACGACATACTCACCGGGTTTCAGGACAATCGTCCTTGGTGTTACCCCAATATAAACTTCTTCGCCGGTGTTTACATCTTCAATGTATATCCGGCATCGCCTGGGTGTGGATATTATCCTCAACTTTGCTGGCTCTGGCTCTTCTATATTTATCTCAATCTCCTCTTTGATTACTCCCCCGCCCAATTCTTCTAATTTAGGCAGGGATTTTTGTGATGCAAGGACAACTATCCGCTCAGTTCCTTCGGGACCGGTTATTTCATAGTCAAAATCTGCATCTTCTGGAGGCAGTTCATAGACCTGATTTGCATGAACCAATCCCTTGTCCCCGGGTTGGGGGAAGAGAAGGGTTTCCCTTCCCCCAACCTCAATATCATATACCGCGATGTAGCAATCTTTATTTGCCTTAAAGAAGACCTTGAGTTTCTCACCCGGATAATAGATTGGTTCATCCTTATTGAACCAGACATCAACATTCAAAGAATCCCGCAGGGTATCCGCCGATTGGCTGAAGATAGAGAGGACCAAAAGTATCCCGACCATTTCTAACTCCTATATCTTTTTACCTCATCGCCTGTTGGCTTATTCCGGTTATTATAATCATAGGGTGGAAGATTCTTGATTGGCTCTTTGTAATCTCTCGAACTCTGACTTTTGCCTCTTTTTTGGTTGTAATCTCTTTCTTCTGACCGATTACCCTTATTGTAAACTTCTCCTTCCTCCAACTTGCGATACCTGTTCTCAGTATCCCCGTATTTCCGCTGTCTTTTTACAATCCGGCTCTTGCTTTCTCTATCACTAACTCCCTCTTTTAAGTATTGATTATGCTCATCCCTCTTTATCGCATCTCGGGATTTAGCCTGATTCCCCTTTTCTTCATAATCAGCTCTCTTTGTAGTCCTCTGATATTCTTCACTTTTCGCTTTAATTTCCTTCTCTACCCTTGCCTGATATTCCTTTTGCATCCGCTCAAGATTTCCGCTTCGATACTCCTTCTCAAGGCGGCTATATAACTGCGGGTCCTTTTCTTTGGTCAACCGCATTACCTCCTTTTCTTTGTAAGGCAAATTTATCTCCCTCGGTGGTTTATCCGGCAGATTTACTCCGTATGTGCTTGCCTTATATCTGAATTCAGAATACGAATAGGGCAGTTTATACCGCACCCATCTCCCATAACGAGGTCGCCACCACCAGCATCCATCCTCATACCAGACAACATAGAAACCGGCACAAAAGAAGTGCCAGTCAAAGTGGTGACACCAGTGGCAGTGCCACCAATACCAATCCCACCACCAGGGATGATACCAGACATAATATACACAATAATAACCATAGGGATAATAAACCCAGTAGCCATCACAACAGTATGATTCTGGCTCCCAGTATTCATCGCACCAGTATTCATCATCCCAATCTTCATCATAGTCACAATAGATGAAGTTGACACTGAAGGCAAATAGTGGGATTGCAAGTAAGGTGAGCAATAGCAATTTCTTCATGTTTCCTCCTTTTATTTTCTTCTTATCAATTCTGGATTACCCGGGTCAATCTGGTATGCCCAGTCAAAAATTGCATAGTCCGGGTTGATTGAAGTTACCCTGACCTTGGCAAAGTGATTGTCCCAGGTCCAGATTACATAGGTATGTCCGATAATTGCCTCAACCATTCCTGAAGGGGACCAGCCGTCTTCCGGTGCATATCCAATCTCATCAAAGGAAGATGTATAGCCCATATCCTGAATCAGTGTTCCAGTTCGGCCCGCGAATAAATAATATGATCCATTTTGTTCGTGATATCCAAAATAGAAGTCGCAATAGGCGTAGTCATAAGGAACTACTGTATAAGCGCTGAAATCCCAGCCGGCATAAGCCGGGTATTGGGTGTAATCAAAGACCTTTTCATTGAAGCCCTCAGGTCTGGGTGTATCAAAAACCGTCTCGTAAGAGAGGTCACTCTCATTGTTATGGATGTCGTAGGCTGAGATTGCATAAAAATAGGTGTAGCCATTTACGAGGCCGTAGTCTAAGAAGTAGTCAAGATTCGTCTCGCCAATGAGATAATAAGGACCCTCTGGTGCTGGTCCCCGGTAAATCCGATAACCAGCAAGGTCAGGCTCGGTATTATGATACCAGGTGAGCATTACCTCTTCATCACCGGTAATTGAGGTTAAACCCCTTGGCACTGCGGGTGGCTCGTGGTCTTGCTCCTCATAACTGCAGGGGGCAAGCAGAAACACACCAGCAAGAAGAAAGATTTTTAAGGAATTTTTTAGGTCTTTCATTTTTGTCTCCTGCCCTTGTTAATTGCAAAAATCGTGCCCGATAAAATCTTATCAAATTTCGGCAGTTTTTTGATTTAGTCGCACAAAAATTGTGCTTTTTGCACAAACCCTGTTTGATTTATCTTTTATGTAGCTTGAAATGGGAATATTTTTTAAAAAATTTTGTATTTATAAATTGTAGGAGGCAAAAATGAAAAAAGGAATCTTGATTATCAGTGCCCTCATGTGTGGGGCAATGGCTGAAAATGTCAGTGGAATAATAGATAAATACATAAGCAGTATAGAGGTTGGTGCACCAGTTGAATACAAGAATCTAAAGATATTTCCCTTAAATATTGACGGACCTTTATCTGTGCGAAAATTCATCACTCTTGATGAAGCAATGGAAAAGGGATGGCTCAAGATAAGAGAAATTGGGACAGGGACGGTGAATTTCGTTGAGATAAAGAATAATGGAGATGAACCGGTTTTTATTCTGACCGGTGAGATGATAACCGGTGCCAAACAGGATAGGATGATAAAGGCGGATGTCCTATTGCCACCAAACAGTAACTGGATAAAGATTGAGGTCTACTGTGTTGAACACGGAAGATGGGTTTCTGTATCTTCGGAATTCAAATCGAGTGGACTGGTTGTTCCGAATGTGGTTCGTCAAACGGCAAAATTGAAAGAAAGTCAGACCGAGGTATGGGCTGAGGTGGCACGCACCCAGGATAAGCTTGGTATTTCTTCCGGCACTGGCACGGTCATGGCTAACTATGAAGATAAAGAGGTTCAAAAGATAGTGGCTAATTATAATAAGAACCTAAAAAAGATCCCAGAACTTTCAAAATCCACAATTGGTGTCGTTGTTACGACCCAAGACCGCATAATCTGTCTTGATATCTTTGCTAATAATTCCCTGTTAGATAAACTCTGGGATAAACTTGTAAAGTCTTATGTAATGGATGCAATTGAAGGAGGAAAGAGTTCAATTAATAAAAAAGAGGTTGAAGAGTTCATCAAGCAACTTAAGGAAGCAAAAGTTGTCTCTGTGGGAACACCAGGACTGGGTGATCTGCTGACCATTGAATCGAATGCAGGTAAAGGTTCTGCTCTTGTCTATGAAAATTCCCTGGTCCATATGGACTTCTTCCCCAGTGACCAAGGTTTGATAGACGATGACTCAGATTTGAGACTGGACTTCCGACGCGACCAGAGAATAAATGAATAATATAGTGGTCTCAATTATTCTATCAATTTGAATTTTTGATAATTTACATTATCAGACATATCAAATCTTTCTGCATGTCAGGAAGTTTGGCGGAGAGAAGAGGATAGGTATTTATCTTTTCCACCCGTACCATAATCCTATCCCCACCATGAAGCGTAGCGGGGATTTGAATTATTATAAGTTTTTTAAAAATGAAAAGGGAGAGATTCACCGATAAACGAGGCTTATAAAATGGCACGGACAACGAAACCGTATAACTTATAGACGATTCTGTTGAAATAATGACTAGTCAACATTTTTGACACAGAGTTAAAATTGTTGACTACCAAAATAGATTCAGACCAGACGTTTCCATTGTAGTAGCAACTCCAACCCGTAAAATACCCAAACCAACTTTTAATTTATAATTTTAAAAGCCTTGCCAAATCTTTTAGATTTTGTCTCAATGAACAAAAAGTATGTTTCCGATGGTAAGCCGTGGGTATCGAAATTTATTTTTGTATTTCCAGGTTGCCTATATCCTGCAAATATTGTTTTCACTGATTGTCCAAGGAGATTGTAGATTTTGTATGTAAAACAGCCATTATTTATACTAAGAAAAACTTCCTATGGATTTAATAAAAAATCCAAGGTATTGAGTCTGATTTTTCTCTTTGAAAGGAGGTGATCCAGCCGCACGTTCCCGTACGGCTACCTTGTTACGACTTAGCCCCAGTCACCGACCCTACCTTGATCCCGCAAAAGCGGAACTTCGGGTATTGTCGGCTCCCATGGCTTGACGGGCGGTGTGTACAAGACCCGAGAACGTATTCACCGCAGCATGCTGATCTGCGATTACTAGCGATTCCGGCTTCATGCGGGCGAATTGC
>JBDRWI010000020.1:0-35327 GCA_039802265.1 Caldifarciminota bacterium
ACATCATACCTGATGAAGAGCATACCGAAGTCCGCCTTTGGTATCAAGACCATGTAATCCAGATAGTACATTTGAAAGTTATCTAAAAATTAGGGCTGGGTGCGGGAGGTAAGAGCTATTTATCTGCAGCACCCAGCTTTTATTCATCCCATTATCAATTCCATCTACAATCTTAAAATAAAATTTTTATTTTTAGTTCACTTTTGATTTTTATTCAGTTCACTTTTAATTTTGACTTAACACTTGATAACATTATAGTTGACATTCTCCAGATTTTGATTATAATTAGTGCGATAGTAATTGGGCGACGAAATATAAATTAAACCGAAGAAAGGAGGTGATGCAATGGGGAAATGGAATAAAAAACACCATGGCACAGACCCGGGGAAATCCGGGATGGTGTGAGATGCTCAAGAAGAGATCTTATCTGTGTCAGGATGAGTCAGCAATAATGCTGATACCATATTTGGGTAATTGAATGTAGTCTTTAAAAATAGGGAGAAAAGATGAAGAAAATATTCACATTGTCAATCCTGCTGGTATTTGCATCAGTTGCCCTTGCTAATAAAGATACTGATGCAAAAGACCAGACAAATATACCAACTTTGGGCAGTCCGTCTATGCCCAATATGGTACGATTGCCAATTCTCGGCGACCGGAGTCAGTTATTGTTTGACCAGGCACCCACCGGTACTTATTACTTTTATGCCTGCCAGTGGGATAGTGTCTATCCATTTGAGGCCGAGATTGCGGATAACTTCACCGTGCCATTTGCAGCGAATGTTGACTCCTTAGTGTGGTGGGGTGGCTACTGGAATGGAAGTCCGGTATTACCCTTGGACTTCTGGATAAAGATATACGAAGACAGTACCGGGGCAAGCGGTCCACAGCCAAAACAGACTCCAATCTATGTAGAGCGTGTGCCATTTACTGAAACGAATCTTGGTGAATACTATCAGTATACTGCAGAAATTCCGCCATTTTCTGCTCAACCCGGACCGCGCTACTGGATCGAGTTTGAACCAACACTCGTTTTCCCACCACAATGGGGTAATATGTGTTCCTGGCCAGGGAATAGCCCAGGCTGGGGTGATGGCCAGCAGATGTATTTCAAGAGCGCATTCTTTGGTTTTCCCCAGTGGGCCACGGCAACTTCGATATGGGGCAATCCATTAGAGTCTTCGTTCCAGATTTATGGCAGTCCTTCAATAACCAGTTATATCTGGGACTTTGAGACGGGATGGCAGGGCTGGACAAAAACCGGTGCCTATGCCTTTCCCAATGGCTGGGATGTGCAACCGGCAGTGCTCCACGGCTCCTGGCAGTGCCCAGACCATGGCGATTCATCAATGTGGTTTGATGACGATGCAGCCGGAAGTGGTGCGCCTTCCCTTTCCGATACTGCAAAATCACCGGTTGTGATGACACCAACGAATATGTACCTCTTAAAATGGGGAATTACCTACAACTACCTTGGTACTCCTGAATACCTTGAGGTTGGTCTGAAGCACCGCACCGGTGGTGTCTGGAGCGTGGTTCCGTTAAAAACCTATACCACTGATATAACTTCAGCCTGGGATTCAGCTGATGTCTCTGCCTATGCGAGTGCCGAGAGTGTTCAGGTCTATTTCTACTATTATGATGGTGGTGGCTGGATGTGGTATGGGGCATTTGATAATGTTCAGTTGCTGGGCAGTGTTTCACTGCAGCATGATGTAGGGACAGTAGCAATTCTTGCCCCATCAACTCAGGTTGGTCCTGGCATACCACTTGACCCACAGGCAACGGTTAAAAACTTCGGTCAAAATCCAGAAGGGTTTAATGTATACTTCCTAATTGACTCAGCCGGAGTTAATGTCTATAACCAGAGCGTAAATGTCCCTTCGCTTGACCCTGGGCAACAGACAACTGTGACATTCCCGAGCTGGACACCTGGTCTGAGTGATGGAATTGTTTATAACATTACTGTTTATACTGCACTTCCAGGAGATATGGACTTAAGCAACGACACTTTGTATTCCCAGACTACAGTCTCTGCAGTGGGTTATTGGATACAATGTGCGAGTATGCCTTCTGTTGAATTAGCCAATGCAACCGGCTATGACCCGGTAAATGACCGAATCTACTCCTTTGGTGGGACTCCAGATGGTGGAGCTACCTATCACACTTATACCTTCCAGTATGACCCGGTCAATAACGTCTGGCAGACGATGGCGAATATGCTCTATGGCTGTGACTGGATTGATGCCTCCTATGTTAATGGCAAATTCTATATCTTTGGTGGTTACAATGGGACAGCGAATAACTGGAATCAGATATATGATATCGCCAATAACAGCTGGTCAACTGGAACAGCTCTACCTACTGCCAAGCATTCTGCTTCGCAGGTTCCTTACAATGATTCGTTAATCTATTTCTTAGGTGGCCGTCTTGCGAGCGGAACTGCGACGAGCGATGTTTATATTTACAACACATACACAAATAACTGGACAACCGGAACCTCAATGCCGGTTACCTGCCATAAAGGTGGTGCGGCAATAATAGGAGATACCATCTATCTGGTTGGTGGTTGGGATAATTCTGGGAATGCCCTTTCTAATATCTATAAAGGTGTTATCAATCCAACTAACTGCGAACAGATTACCTGGAGCACAGGACCGGCATTGCCCTATCCGGTTTCAGCCGCGGGTGTAATTCAGGGACAGCGCGGTGGGAATTGGTACATTTATCTGGTTGGTGGATTCCAGAATGGTGCAACTCCGGTAAATGACGCATGGGAATTTGATGTTGATGCGGGCACCTGGAATCAACTACCGGACTACACACCATTTGCGATTGCGCGGAACAACTATCTCGTTTCTCGCGATAATAACGCCTGGGAAATATATGTCTGCGGTGGAGATGCCAATGGTAGCTGGACTGCAACTGACCAGACCTGGAAACTCTTCTGGTTTGGATATGGCGTTGAAGAAGAAACCGGTTCATCAAAAGTTGCAGGAAACTTCGGCTTTGCCCCGAATATGCCCAATCCAACAAAGGGCTCAGTGATTACCTATACCATTACCAAGGATACCAGGGTCTCTTTGAAGGTCTACGATGCTTCTGGTAGACTTATTAAAACACTGGTTGATGGCAGACAGACCGCAGGAACAAAGACTGTGAACTGGAATACCAAGAATCTCTCCAGTGGTATTTACTTCTTGAGGCTTGAGGCTGAAGGTAAGGTTGCGACACATAAATTGATTCTGGTGAAGTAATTCTTGCGACTCTTGCTGAAGGAGCCCCGCCTTTGGCGGGGCTCCTCTTTTATCCTATCGTGTGAATATCCCCTTCTTTCATAATGTAGAGCTTATCGGTTGTTTTTTTAAGAAATTCTAAATCCTGCGATATAATGACATAAGGAAGATTACTCTCTTTAAGAATTTGTTCAATCCTTTTTATACCTTCCGGGTCAATGCCATTTGTTGGTTCATCAAGGAGCATTATCTCAGGTTTCAAGGCAAGGACAGTGGCAATGGCAAGCCTCTTTTTTTCACCTTCAGAGAGGGTATATGGTGGAAGGTCTTCAAAACCTTCAAGTCCAACCAGGGATAGCGACTCTTTGACCCTTTTTTCTACTTCTTTTTTAGGCAGGCGATAATTTAATGGTCCAAAAGCGACCTCTTCTTTGACACTGGGGCAGAATAACTGGTCATCAGAATTTTGAAATAAAAATCCAATTCTCTGTCGGACTTCAGCAAAATCTTTATCCGATTTTCTAACCCGTCCCAGTATTTCTACTGCTCCTGAAAGAGGTCTCACAAATCCCATGATTATATAAAATAAAGTGGTCTTACCGCATCCATTCGGACCGGTAATACCGATATGCTCCCCCTTTGATAGAGAAAAATTCAAGCCACAAAAAAGGGGGCGTCTACAATTATAACTGAATATTATGTTCCTTAAAACTATCAAATCACTGGCTGACATCTTGAGATTATAATAATTGAGAGGTTGGCTAAAGTCAATAGAATTACTGCCCAGAGGTCAGATAAAGAGAACTTAAAATGTTCCAAGAGCCAGAATTTTCCACAAAATCCCCGGCAAATCATTGCCCGATATAGATTTTCTGCCCGATTATAACTTTTAACCAGTAGAGTTCCGACAATATAAGCAATTATCTTGTAGGTATGAGTAGAATTCCTCAATTTAAACCCCCTTGCCTTTGCTGCCCTTATAATCCTCTCATATTCATCATAAAGAACCCAGAGATATCGATAGATCAGAAAGAATAGAAAGACAAGTTTTTCCGGTACTTTGAGATGGAGCAGGCTATGGACGATATCAAATATACTTGATGTCGCTATGAGACTGATAAGAATCAAAATTATGGCATTTGCCTTTATGGTCAACAATAATGTAAACAGAAGACCTTCCTGACTGATTTTCACACCCAGTATTTTTAATAATGGTTCGCCCGGATAGGTCAAGGGTAGAACGAGCCAGAGGATTAGTATAAATTTATCAACAACCAGTAATCTGTTCATTATCTCCTTTATTCTTACCCGCGCGATAACAATCAAAATTATACTGATTAATAGCCCTATTAATGAAGGAACTAACTCATTCTGCAGAGCAATAACAACAGAAAAGACGAATGCATAAATAATCTTTATTCGCGGATCAAATCTGTGAATTATAGAATCACCCTTAATGTATTCGTTAAACATTATTCTTTCGCTTCATAAAAAACGCAATAATCCCTACTATACCAAATATGTATCCAATGCCGCCTATAACTTCAGTAATGCGAATCCTGTCTTTTTTCTGCTCGGCAATCAATCTTAAGACCGGATTTATTTTTCCATCAACCACCCTTTCCACAATTCTTTCTAATAAGATTGTGTCAATGACTGTAATTTCTGTACTGGGAATTTCTTTGCACACCTCTTTTTTTTCTACTTTTGCCGCTACTTCCTTTTTTATATCCGGTAGTTCATCAGCACTTATTACGGTCTCAGCCCGATGCCCCATGCCACCGATGACCACAATCTTCAAATCATCTTTTTTAGGAATGACAAAAGAAAATTCACCAAGGGAATCGGTTTTGCCGGTAAGAAGTTTATTGCCGCTTTTATCATAAACTTCAATCTCTCCACCTTTAATCTTACCGCCATCGCTGGCATAAGATTGGGTATAAATCTTATTCCCTTCTACTGTTGCAAAGATATTGATCTTATGGGCCAGGCAAATGGCTGGTATAAATAATAAGATAATGAAATTAATGAACCTCATCTTTTCTCCTTACACCCGCACAATCGGGCATTTATATCAACCAATTTCAAAGCAATTCTGGTTTAACTTTTTTCAAGAATAAAATCACAAATCCAGTAAGGATACCTTCAATAATCATCACCGGAATATGAACGATTACAATCATCTTTGCCACGGGCAAAAATATCTCGCCACTCAAAAATAGAGAAAGAGCGACGAAAATACCTGCCCCAAAAACACTAAAAAATCCGGTGAGAAGCCCACCAACAAAATTCCAGACTTGGTTCGGTAATTTCACCAACCATTTAAACATTATAAAACAGAGAACCGCCGAAGACGCCATCGTGGCAGTATTTACTCCGAGGGTTGTTAATCCGCCAAACTGGAAGAGTATCGCCTGCAAAAATAAGGCAAGGAGAAGTGCCGGGAATGATGCCCACCCCAGTATTATTCCGGCAAGTCCATTAAGGATTAAATGGGCACTTGTCGGTCCGACCGGGATATGGATAAGCGAGGCGACAAAAAAGGCCGATGAAAGAACCGCAATCTTTGGCATATCCTTATATTCAATTTTTTTTAGGCCAATCGCTGTTCCGGTAATGGTAATCGTTGCACCACCTATTAAAACTGGTGCAGATAGAACACCTTCCGCAATATGCATGTAATACTCCTATGGTTAAGTTATTGGATTAGGGTTGAGAAGTTGGAAATAGAAAATGCCTAAAAGTCCAAAATACCTAAATACCTAAAGAAAAATTAGGCCAGCATCCCAACCCCAACCCTGTTACTATCTTTACTTCATCTCCTCAACATAAACCCATATCACCGCCCCAATCTCCACTGGATATTCCTTCTTGTCCTGTTTATTGAGCATTTTCGTTTCCCTTTCACTCAATGCCGCAAAACCCCACCAGCCTGGTTTTGGCATTGCATAGACAAAGACCCCGTTAGCATCGGTCTTTATAACCTGGGTGATATAAGGCTCTTTTGGTGCGGTGTATTTTTTATCAGAGTTGTAGTATTCAACCTCAACATCAGTGAATGGTGCTGGCCTGCCATTGACCTTAGCCAATCCGCAGAAAACATTCCCTGCATACAGCCCATAAGGTCGGGTCAAGGGAATGATTTCGGTCTCAAGCCCAATCTCAGCATCCCATCCCTGTTGTAATCCAAACCCATTGACCACAGTCTTTGTATAATGCACAATAAACTTTTCTTCAGCCGGTTCCCAGTAGGGTGCGGGTTCAACATAAAAGACATAATCACCAGGTTGTTTCAGTTTGTACCCAGCCTCCCAAGACAAAGAGCCATTGACTTTTTTCTTTATAAGCAAGGACGAGAGGTCTTCCTTTTTTTCACCATTTATCATCACCCCGAATTGAATTGGTTTTTCCATATTCATCAAAGTCTGCTCAAATGGATGGCAGAAGATAAGCTCAAGGTTTATAGTCGCTGAATTCTGGTCTTCTACAATGTTTGTGCTCGGCAATATCATCTGGAAATGCCCGTATAAGGGAATTGTCAAACAAAAAAGAAAGACGCATATAAATCTTGCTCTCTTCATTCTGTCCTCCTTCCGTTGTTGATTTTTATCCTGTTTTTAAAATTCATAATGCAACCCTATGGTTGCAAGTTTTTTCTCAAATTTAAAATCACTCATATATCCCACATCAACCAAAAATCCATCTTTAATTGTGTATCTTCCGCCAGCCAACCAAGTTCTCGTCTCCTTGTCGCCAAGGCTCTCAACACCAAAGGCAAAACTACCGGCATAATAAATCAGTGCCTCAGCATAAGTTATGCTTGAATCCCCTGTTGTATAACCGAGATTGACATCAAGCTCAAGAGGTCCAAATCCTCGGGTTAGAATACCATTCAATGCATAAGCTGAACCACCGATTTCGGCAGTAAAAGATGCGGCAAATAAGTCTGGAACCAATGAATATTTGAGTGCGAATTCAGCAGGAACAAATGAATTCTTTGGTTCTGATATAACATTAAATCCGAATCCAATCCCAATGTCCATTTTCTCAGTCAATCCATGTTTGAATCCCAGTCCGAACGCTCCTGTTTCTTCCCAAAGGTCATAACCGAGTTCCAGTTCATAAGTACCCACTGAGACCGTTCCCGCATCATCGGTTCCAAACGGTCTGGCACCATAGAGATTGGCAATTATGCCAACCATTATGAAGACAACTGTCTTAAGAAGTTTTTGCATTAAACCTCCTATGTGTTATTTTTTTTAAAAAAGTAGCACCCCAAAAACCAAAACCCAATCGCATTTCTAAACCGAAACCCACAATGATTTTTTCCTATTATGTCTCTCAATTGAATTCACGCAAGCCTTCTGCCTGTGCTGGTTGTGGTGAGCTGCCCGTGTTTTATTCCCTTTGTGCTTAAAAGCCTGTCCGCGATACTCTTAACTTCATCTGCCATACCCTTTATCGCCAGAATTTCCAGGCAGTTGTGTTCATCAAGATGGATATGCATTGTAGAGATTATCTGCTTATAATATCTGTGTTGCATTTCGGTCAGCCGTTCGGTCAGTTCCCGAACCTCATGACTATAGACCATTGTGATCGTTGCGACAATCTCCTCTTTTGATGATTCCCATTCCTTCTGAACGAGTTTTTCCCGGATTAGTTTTCTGATTGCTTCCGAGCGATTTTTATATCCTTTCTCCTTTATCAATTGGTCAAATTCAGCAAGTAGCTTTCTATCCATTGAAACTCCAAATCTTACCGCCTTAATCATATCTCTTCTTGATGCTACCTTTTTGAAATTCATAACACCCAATTATATTCAGGGTTTGGTCAATGTCAATAGGCAAGGCAATCTAAAAGTCAATTCCTATTGACAATTCGGTTTTTAATAATGGCTCTAAGGGTGGTTTCTGACGCCAGACTTTCTTGTTTACACCAATCAGTTCCGAATATCTATCCTTTCCTTCTCCATCTAAGAAAATACCAATTGTCTTTATAAAATCTCTCAAACTTCCTCTGCTCGCTGTGCTTGCATTGCCAAGAATTATTCCACCATGCGTTATGTATTCATCGTTTCCTTTTAGATCAATAAATAATCCCATTCCATTGGCGTTACCTGCGCCGAGGCTCAAATTGGGTGCATCGTAAAAGTCATTTCCTTCATAGTCAAAAAGAACACCAAGTGTAAAATCATGGCCAGCTCCGATTGCCATATTTTTGGTTGCTGTATACTTGTCGTTTCCTGATGAGTCAAGTAAGGCTCCTATGGCAAAATGCGCGCCTGAGCCTTGAACATACCACACACCGTTATATTCATCATCTCCGCCATAATCAACTAAAAATCCTGAGCCAAACCAGTAGCCACATCCCTGACCAAAAACACCACAGGAGTATTTATCGTTTCCGGCACCGTCAATAAGCATACCAACCCCACCTGCCAGGGAATGTCCATCTGTATAATCTGCCCTTATTCCAAAACCCATACCCTGACTCAGACTTGTATTATGTTCTGAAGTCTGAGCTGATGGATATTTAACTGTATCATCACGGGCGATATATGTATCATTACCTTCTCTATCAATTAGTAAACCAGTACCTTTTACAAATCCGAAACCCTGACATCCCTCAAATCCTGTATATTTATCGTTTCCGGAAATATCTGAGAGAATACCGGTTCCAAAAAGCCCTGCGCCCTCACCATATCTATCTGTAATGTATTCATCATCGCCCGCAAAATCTACAATTATTCCTTGACCAAATATTCCTGTACCCAAGCCGAATGCCTCCGCACGATAAAAATCATTTCCATCGCAGTCAATTACAATACCAAAGCCTGCTATTCCTGTGCCACAGCCAATATTACCTTCGTATCTATCGTCGCCATAGTAATCAATGATGATTGAAACTGGATTATCTTTGTTTGATACGCCGCCTGACCTGTATGTATCACTGCCACCAAAATCAATTACCAACAGATAGGGGAGAGGTTCATAATTGTCATCGTCAATTGAACTTATGACAATTACTCCATACTTTGTATCAATGCGTAGAGTCTTTGTATATTCTGCATTTCTCATTAAATCCAGTGCAGTTTGCAAAACATAGGCTAAATCCATGGCGCCTGCAGAAAGCGACTTAAAGTCGGTTTGCTGAATTAAACTGTCAATATTTGAATTTGATAGTCCATCTTCCCCAGATTCAATTAGCTGATTTACTATTTTCTCAATTTCTTCTTTTGATAAATTTTTGTTTGCCCTATCAATCCATTCAATAGAGCTTTTGAATTCAGTGAGTATTAAGAAAAGTCCTATTCTTACAGCTTCAGGAATTCCATTAATTGGTACACTATCACACTTGTAAAAATCTCTTAAGAGATCTGCCAGGGCTGTATTAAGAGTATCGCTTCTGGGCAGAGTTTTGAGCAAGGTTTCTTCCGGTCTATCAATCAAGCCTCTCCTTACTCCTTCATCTATTCTTGCCCACGGGAAATAACTTATTGCCCAGAGGGAATCTGCATTATTTAGAATTGTGCGTGAGAGCGTCCTGATAAACGGGTCAATATCCAGGGGATTATCAATCAAACGATCGAATAGTTTCGTGCGAAACTTACCATAACCATAAAATTCTAAGTCTTTCTTTTCAATCTTCAAATCTTCTAAAGAAATCTTCATTGTGTTTGCAACTTTGTTCATTATGCTTTCAATATCGGTCTGACCAAAGAGCAAGAAAAAATTGCAGATAATTGCCAGAATTAGTTTAAATTTTGCGTTCTCCATTTTTACTCCTTTCCAATCGCAGATAATGGACAAATCATAGGTTGTCAGAAAATATTCTGAAATTATAATGAAAATTTTCTCTTTATCAAGGGGATTAATTCGGCGATTTTTTTTATACTCAATTTAGTCTGCATTTTGTAACCTATAAAAGTACATTGCGCACTCTTTGCTGTCTTTAAATCCGTTGGTGTATCGCCAATAAATACTATTTCATTTGTTTTTACCTTCAATTTTTTACATGCCTTTAACAACATTTCCGGATCAGGTTTGGGCCTTTTTACATCGTCGGCAGTGACAATGATATCAATCAAATCACTCAAGTCGGATTTTCTTATCTCAAGTTTGGTTATGTTTTTATGAGAATTAGTAATACAGCCGATTTTCAAACCGGACTTTTTGAGTTTCTTCAGTACAGCTTCTGCTTCAGGATTTACTTTCATATAGTTAATAAATTTAGAAAAGTTTTCTGAAAAGTATTTGACAACATCACTGAGTTTGACTTCAGGCATAAATATTTGCACATCTTCTTCAGTGCTCTGTCCCCAGTTTTGAGCAAAGGTTTTTAAGTTTATAGGTTGGTAACCGAAATGTTTTAATGTCTGATTGAATAAATGGTACCATACCTTGTAGGTGTCAACGAGCACACCATCAAGGTCAAAGAGGATTGCCTTGATTTTCATTTTTTTCTTTTCTTTTTTCATAACTGACCATTCTATGCTTTATTAGTATCAAGTCAAGTACTTGATTATTTTCAATTTTTGGATAACATAAAAAATATGGCAAACGATATAATCATCAGGAATTTAACCAAAATCTTTAGAAAACACCATACTGAAGTTCGGGCAGTTAACAATGCGAGTTTTGAGATTAAAGATGGCGAACTCTTTGGGCTTTTAGGACCGAACGGAGCAGGTAAGACAACGCTGATAAAATGTATTTCGACGCTGTTGATTCCGGATGGCGGAACGGCAATTGTGGGCGGGTGTGATGTTTTGAAAGACCCATTGGGTGTAAGGAAAAAAATTGGTGTACTCACGGGCGGAGAAAGGTCATTATACTGGAAATTGAGTGCTTTGGATAATCTGAAGTATTTTGCGGCGCTCTATGGTGTGCCCAAAAATAAAGTAAAAGAAAGGATTGATTTTTTGCTGGAACTTATGGATTTAAAGGAAAGGGCAAATGAAAATGTGGAAAAATTCTCAAGTGGTATGAAGCAGAAAATGGCGATTGCCCGTGCCTTGATCCATGACCCACCGATTTTGTTGATTGATGAACCGACGCTCGGCTTAGACCCTTATTTTGCAAGGTTTATCAGGCAATTTATCAAAGAAGAACTCTCACATAAATTGAAAAAGACAATTTTGTTGACCACCCATTATATGGATGAGGCGGATGAGTTGTGTGATAGGGTAGCATTTATGAATCGGGGAAAGATAGATGCAATTGATACACCTTCAGCACTAAAAAAGGCGATGCCACAGGAACAGATTTTAGAACTGAAATGTCTGGGTGATTTGAATAAAGAAGATTTTGTTCAGATAAAAGAGGCGGTGAGTTTGAATGTATCAAAACAGGATGGCTACCATTATGTCCGTGTGAATACCGACAATCCTGAATTGTTATTGAGTAAACTTGTGGAATTGATTCGAGATAAGGCAAAGGTTCTATCAGTCAATGTAACATCGCCGACCCTTGAAGATGTGTTTGTCTATCTCACCGGTGCGAGTTTGAAGGAGAGCCAGGATGAGGGATACTAGGAAATGGTTGTTGGTTTATAGGTGTGGATGCTGGTATGGTAATTGGGATTGGTTATTTGATAAATTAGAATTTAAAAATTGTTTGGGATTTGGTAGTTGGGATTTGGGATTTAATACATGAATGTCATCTTTGCTGAATTAAGAAAGAGCTACAAAATCCTTCTTGCCTATCCGATTGAGATTGTTTTCTGGATATTTTCGCCACTCTTATGGGCAATTCCCTTGATTTTTCAGGGAAAGGCATTGATTGGCGGTTTGAGCAGTGAAAACTTTGGGGTGGTTGCGGGCACAACCGAGTTCATTCCTTATGTCTTAATCGGAGCGATAATCAGCACCTATATGGGTTCTTCGGTATGGAGTATGGGATTTGCAATGCGTGATGAGACATATTATGGGACACTTGAACATATTTTGTCAGCACCAGTGAAACCAGTTTACATTTTACTGGGCAAGGCAATATTCAATTCCCTTCTTGCTACAACCTATGTTATCATTCAACTGGGGATATGCGTGATAATCTTTGGTTTGCAGGTTACTTTGTACAAAATTCTACCGATTGTCTTCTTTTTGATTCTTTTAATTGCCGGTCTTTATGGGATTGGATTTGCCGCTGCAGGATTGACTCTGCTCGTCAAAGAGGCACATGGTCTACTACATTTATTTGAATATGTATTATTCTTATTCTCGCCAATTCGCTACCCAGTAGAGATAAATCCGATAACCAGGGTAATAAGCGTATTCATTCCCTTAACCTATGCCCTGATTGCCTTGCGCGGTCTGTTATTGAATATTGAATTCAATTTCTGGAAGAATAGTCTCGTCCTCATTGTAATTGATTTGATAATAATTCCCCTTGGACTTTACATCTTCAACTGGGTGGATAGATATACGAGGCTGAAAGGAACTCTGGCGGAGTATTGAAAAATGCAGAATAATTATACTCGCAGTATCGTCCGCCACAATTTATGGCGGACTTGCAGGATCGCTGCGCTTGCAGTATCGTTCCAACGATGTTGGAACTCGCAATTATGATTAGAATCCTCCATTACCTGCGGGCAATCAATGCGGAGAATATTAAAGAGTGGAAGATTGAGTTGAAATATAAGCCTGATTTTATCAGGCAATTTTTCGAACCGTTTGTCTATCTCTTTCCGTATTTTCTTTACGGTTTTGCACTCTTGGGTGGTCGTAATTCTGAACATTTAAAATCAATAACCGGCATCAGTGATATATTCGCTTACACATTTGTTGGTTATTTGATTATGGGATTTTTGAATACCGCATGCTGGGCAATGGGTGCATCATTGAGAAAAGAACAGTGGTATGGAACACTGGAGACAATTTTTGTTGCTCCAGTGCCACGCTGGGTATATGTAGCAGGCATGGCTTTGCATTCAACATTACATCAAGGATTGATAATGCTCATTGAGGCAATCGTTGTAGTATTTATCTTCAAGATATTTTTCAATATCAGCGGAATGTTGCCAGGGTTGATTTTATTAATGCTGATGATATCAACCCTTTATGGCCTTGGTATTCTTGTTGCCGGTTTAACAATCGGTCTAAAACAATGGTGGGTGATAAGTGATGCGGTATCAACCCTGATAAATATAATTACACCGATTGCCTATCCACTTGCAATCTTGCCTATGTTTTTGCAGAAGATTGCCCTTGTTCTGCCCACGACTTATGGCGTGATGGGCATAAGGCATTTTTTGATTGGTGAACATATTCCCATAGGTATTCCAGCGATATTCTTGCGTCTCGCAATAATGCTCGTTATCTGGATAAGTTTTGGTTTAGGTATTTTCTTACTTATGGATAGATACGGCAGAAAAAAGGGTGTGCTTGCGATTTATTAATTTTCTGTACCACCACTTCGCAGTGGGGAGTAGTTGGGGAAATTTTAGATTTGCATAATTATCGCGATTGGAAACCGTTTCTACGGATTTTATTTTATCTTTATTATCTTGTTTTTTATAACTTTGTCAGGCGTATTTAACACCACAAAGTAAATTCCTGATTTTAGTTTTTCTCCAATGGTTATTTCTTTCTTGTGCTTCACCATTTTGTGTATAATCCTTTCTCCGAGAGTGTTATAAACCGATATTTCACAGGGGACTCCAATTTCAGTTAAATTGATATGTAATCCTTTGCTGAATATATTTTCTTTGATCAATGGATTATGCGTAATCAAATAGTGTTTTTCTTCAATCCCAACCGGGTTGACAACCACACTGACAATTATCTGTGGACCAAATAAGACGCCATTCCTTTCAAATCTGAAGGTATCTACAATCGTTGCCTGGCTTGGTACACTCGGTGCGTGGAATTTCGCATAATTATAGAAGACCTGACCGGGCAATCCCCAGAATCCGGATATTTTTGCGCGGGTCGTATCCTTCCAGAATGCAGGATAATAAAATGGACTATTACCGGTCCCTTTGAGATAAACAAGGGTATCAAATGGACCATATCCGGTATTTTGGATGTGGATTGATACCGTGAATGTATCAAGAGAATTCACAGTTGATGGATATGTTAAGCTCTGTATGCTACAATCATAGGTATTATAATCTTCAGGATTATTTATTACTGTGTATGGTATATATACCCAGCCCCGTGGTTGATTCGTGAGTTGTAAATGTATCCTTGCCCAGTCACCATAAAAGGAATCAGCAACAAAGACCTGACCATTTGCAACCTGGGTGATTACTGGATATGATTCACCCGGACCTACATGGACATTAACCAAACTTGAATTTATACGCAGGATTGTATTCCTTGTTGTTCCTTTCATATATTGCAAATTAGTTCCATCACCACCTGACATCCAGGCATAATAAGGACCGCTTGCGGATGGGAAATAGACCTTATACCAGTAAACACCTTGATTATAGAAGTAATCAAATGATACAAATCTCGTGCCCAGTCTTGCCTCAGTGATTATGCGATAATTCGTTCCCGGACCATCACGGACATTAAGGCTGTCAATATTTACTTCAACAGTCCAGTGTCTGGTTGGTGGTTCAATCCAGAACCTCCTTCTTATTGCATTCCAGATATGGTCATAACTGCGGTCATATCCTAAGGCCCAGCAACCTGCACCCTGTAATGTAGAATCATTTACCATTCCAAATTTAATATCAAGTGATACCGAATCATCATACCAGCACTGGTGCCAGCCACCTGAATTATAACGATACCAGGGTGTCTGGGAATAATTGTCCCATAATCTGCCATAGGTATTTGCATTCTGAAAGGCGTAATAGTAAATCACTGCAGAACCTGTGCCAGTTGTAGAACTACCGATATCACCTGAAACCGTGGGCCAGTCATAGCCATAGTAGGGAAGACCCAGGATTATTTTTGAACCAGACACGCCATATGCTTTATAACTACCGATAGATTTTGCCACACAATACTGTCCCCAGAATGAAGAAGGAACGCAGGGTGATACAGGTCCGGCAACACTTGAGCCACTCCAGTGATAATCATAAGCCATAATAAATAAACCATCAGAATGCGAACCAAGATAAGCAAAATCATAACCTGGATACCATTCAGGGACTGCCGGCGTTGCCATATATAATTCTTTTCTGCCATTGGGATGGTTCCATAAGGCGTATGCTAAATCGTTTATGAATCGATTGAAACTATCCCTTACCGCACTTGTGACGAATTCAAAATCAATATTTGCACCCTCACAGCCGTAATTGGTCATAAAATTGCTTATGTTATTTATCGCATTATTCCGCGCTGATGCGTTATTGAGGAAATTTGCGACATTCGTATTACCGAAGATCGTAAATGTCATATGAATCCTTACACCACGGGGATGGGCATAATCACGGATTTCATAAAATCTCGTAGGGTTTGGTATGCTGCCTAAACTACCATCAGAAGGATTTATACCTACAGAAAAATAAGATATATGTGTCAACAATTCAAATTGGAAATATTGGTAATACGCCTCATCTATCCAGTATGGCAAGTAACCATAGTAGTTTTTTAACAAACCCCTTGTGTTTGGTTCAAAAGGCACATAGGGTAATTTTACAGATGAAACCGCTGTCCATATCGCATTTGTTCTGTGTATGTCGTATTCAATTTGATGAATTGACTTTAAATCCATTGCATGATAAAGCAAAATACTGATAGTAATAAAAAAGGGCATAACGGCCTCCTTATTTTTTTTCTAAATAAATTCTTCGCGCCACCAAAAATATTGTAGCAATAAATATCAAAAGAATTATTATTAGAATGAGTAGTACATAATTAATCGTTGCACCTACCGTCGGAATTATTCTTGATACAGGTTTTTTTTCTAAATTTTTTTTGATTTTTATTTTTTTATTCATTGAATCAACTTTGTACTGTTCTGATTCTAATTGGTGGATAGATTTGAAATTGGTATCAGGTTGAGCAGGCGCAATAAAATCAGGACCACACGAAAATGAAAGATAAATTAGAGATATCAGCGCCATCATTAGCAAATTATAATGAAAATATGGTCTCTGTCAAGTTTAATAATTTACATAAGTTACGGAATCACCCTGAAAAGGTATTTTTTGAAACATTTTTCTAATTCAAAGATGACAGGGTGAGATTCACAATAAGTTTATAACGGCAATAAGTATGGCGATTCCTAAAATTATTAATGCGGGAGAAACCAAATATCTTAGAGTTCCTTTTAAATCTGTAGAAAAATATTCACAGGTGACGCTGAGGCAAGGATGGACGGGTGATATAACATAGCCAAAAAATATGCCGGTGTAAATCAGAGCGAAATTCAGAAGCGTGATACTATTTGATAAAAGAAATATCGGGAATATTATTGATGATGGCAGGAGTATCCTTCCTGTCGCTACCCCTAAAATGAATCCCGAAATAATGCATAATAGAAGTGGTGGGAAAGGAATTTTTGCAATTAACTTGTCAATTCCTGAGGCCTTAAAAATATTCAAAAAATAAAAAAGCCCTATAATAATAAAAGAAAATCGGTAAGGCTTCATTTTGGTATAAATCTGTCTTATATCTACTTTTACAGGACTTGAGATAATAGAAAGGACAAAACCAGTTATCACTCCTAATAATGTTCCAATTTCTTTCGTAGAAAAAATCTTGAAGTTGCGAAAGGTAAAATCTAAAATAGGAGCAACAAGAATGATTATCAAAGGTATTAAGAGATTTTTATGCGAAAACTCTTCAGTATATGAAATTTTGCCTTTAACTTTATTCAGGAAAAATATCTGTCCGAGTATTGCTGCAATAATTAGAGTGGGAGAGAGGTAGAGAATTGCATGGTATATATTCAAACCGGCTATATTTGTTGTAGCAATTAAATCTGAACTCAATGGGTAGATGAGAATTAGAAGGTGTCGGTACCATATATTTATTGCAACCTTCAAGTCGTCATTAACTCCTTCGCCACTTTTTTCCATTATTGGGGCTGAAAATAGGGCACCACCGGGCATTGGCAACAATCCCATTATTGCCGGTGCCACCGCCATAATCCCCCTTTTACCAATTCTTAAATTTTTCACAATATTATCCATCTGTCCGGTTTCACGCATTACACCACCAATCATCGGAATAAAAAATACTACAAATGCCAAAAGAATGACTGGAGTGTCTGCAATTGTATTTATAAATATTTTTATAATATAAAACAGCGGAAGTGTAAATAATCCAAGTAAAACACTGCCCGCGAAAAGTGCTAAGGGCAAATTTTTTTGTCCCATGATTACTATGACAGCAAAGGCAATTACAAACCCAGTGATGGTCAGGGTCATATTTTATGCGATTTTAAGCCGGTCCCGGTAAAGGTAGAAACAATCAGCTCTCCTTTCTTTGAGGTTTTCAGATATTTCTTTATACCGGCCACGGCGGTCGCCGAGGTTGGTTCAATATAAATTCCAGAAAGGCAGATTTCTTTCCAGGCCTGTTTTATTTCTTTTTCAGTGACCATCAGGATTGTTCCCTTAGATTCTTTTACTGCTAATATAATCTGATTTGCCCGCGGTGGTCTGCCTACGCTTATTCCTTCAGCAATTGTTGGTTTTATTGCCAAATCAAGGAGACAATTAGTATTGTTTTTGAACATCCGGTAGATTGGTGCACAATTCTGTGCTTGAACGGCAACAAGTTTAGGAATCTTTTTTATGAGTTTTTGATTCAGTAATTCTTTAAATCCGATGAAGGTGCCCAATAAGAGTGTACCATTACCGATGGGCAATACGACCACATCTGGTACTTTCCAGTTTAATTGTTCCGCAACCTCATAGGCGAATGTCTTTGTGCCTTGGAAAAAATATGGGTTATAATAATGACTGGCATAATATATCCTTTCCGCAAGTTTCAGGGCAACCCTTGCGGTTTCATCTCTATCACCCCGGACAATATGTAACTTTGCACCATAAGCCTTTATCTGATTTAATTTTTCTTCACTGGTATTATGAGGAACAAGTACCATACATTCAATACCTGCCTTTGCACAATATGCGCTTATCGCACTTCCAGCATTACCCGAAGAATCAATCAGGACTTTTTTTATATTTAGTTCTTTAATTTTACTTACCAAAACCGATGCACCACGGTCTTTGAATGAACCGGTGGGAAATAGAAAATCCATTTTGAAGAGCACTGACTTTTTTTCTATTTGAATCTCAATGAGGGGAGTGGCTTCTTCATTGAAACTTACGATATTTCTGTCGTCTTTAATGGGAATCACTTCTCTGTATCGCCACATACCTGGTAATTTCCCGTTTAATTTTTTTGATGGAAATTTATTTTTTATCTCTATATCAAGAAGACCACCACATATACAGCGCCACACAGGTTGGTCGTCAGAGAATTTTTTCCCACAGGTCCGACAGATAAGCGTAGTAATCATCGTTGTTATTATATTCCGTAGTTAATGAAAGTCAATTGTCTTTCTTTTATAAATGATTGGGGAATTAAAAAAAATTCTAATAATTTTATTCGAGTTTAATTGTTGGAATTTATACCAGAATTTTTAGACCTTAGATCTCCCACAGCACTTTTTATATTTCTTCCCACTTCCACAGGGGCAGGGATTGTTCCGGCCAACCTTTGGTGCCTCTTTAACCGGCAATATATTCTTTGCCGTTTTTTGTTCTTTACTGGTTGTCTTCTTTTTCTCCTGGATAATTTTGTTGAACTGTTTTGTATTTTCATCAACAAAATTTATAAGCCTTAAGCTATTTTTTACATATCCCGATTCTCCAAGAAAATTTAAAAGTTTTTTAAGAATTGTTGGTATTTCTTTACCGGTTTCTTTATCATAGGAAAGATTACGCGGTGCAAATTCAAGGAGGAAGCGTCTGATATGTTCCTCATTCAATTCGCTAATTTCCTTATGTCGGTCAAAGAAGAGATAGTCGAGGTAACTCTTGACCAGATATGCAGTGAATTCTTTCTCAGATTTTGCCTTAATTCTAAGCGATTCAGTGAATTCTCGACTCAGGGAATTGGCTAAATGGACAAGCCTTTTCTCCCTTTTTCTTTCTTCAGATTCCTTTTCTGCGATATCGGTTATTGTCATAGGCTAATTTTATTCAAATTCATTAAAAAGTCAATGGGTTAGTTGTTAAAAAGAATTAACAAGTTTGGGAGCAGGTTGCATTGACATATTACACTAAATTAGTTATAATGACTAATAATAAGGGAGCGAATATGAAGTTTTTGATGCTCATTTTTACTGCCGGTTTTTTAGTATTTTGTCTTACAGGCTGTTCACAAAAGAGCAAACTACCTGCCCCAATAGTCCTGGGACCCGATAATGGGTTTTTAGATTCAACATATCGCTTTTTTGCATTGATGGAAGATTCTGCTTCAGATAGCATATCTATAAGATTCTCTTGGGGTGATGGTACTGCCTCAGATTGGACAATATTCGGTTCGTATGGGGATACCTTCTCAATGGTACATTCTTGGTCTCGGATTGGTACATACTCAGTGAAAGCCCAGGCGCGAAATTTAGACAATGAAAAATCTGAATGGTCCAAAGACCACCTGATTATAATCAGCCAGACCGAAAATAGTCCACCCAATACACCAGCAAAGCCCGATGGCCCAGCATATGGATATGTGGATTCCATATACTATTTCTCCGCCCGGGCTTTTGATCCAGATTCAGATAGTGTCTCTATCAGATTCTCCTGGGGTGATAATAACATATCTTTCTGGAGTGACTATTTCCCAAGTGGATATACAATTACCCTATTTCATAGTTGGAAAGTGCCGGGTATTTATTATATTAATGCTCAGGCGAAAGACCGACACGGTGCAATCTCAGATTGGTCAGAGCGAGTAAGTATTGAAATTTACGACATGGAGTAAGACATATACTGGGCGGTACTGGATTTGAACCAGTGACCTTCGGTATGTGAGACCGACGCTCTAACCAGCTGAGCTAACCGCCCTAACGAATTGTCCATAGTTAATGGGTTTGGAGGCTGGTATGGTCTTTGGTCGTTCATTGATGGTTTTAGACCGGTTTCTCAACCCCAACCCCTTAACCATCCTTTAAAGCTTTAACCTCCACCAGATAAAAATCACAGTTAGCACGCTAAAACCCGATAGACCAAGTATTATCCAGAATGCATAAGGGTGCCCCTGAAGGGGGAGCGGCACATTCATAGAGAATATTGAAACCACCATCGTTGGCACCATTAGCAAGATAGTGATAATGTTTAAGACCTTTATCAGGATATTCAAATTATTACTCACGATTGAAGCGCGGGCATCCATTAAACTTGCCAAGATTTCCGAATAATTCTGTGCCTGCTCATAGCACTGATTATTTTCAATGGTAATGTCATCAAGTAATTCCAAGAGATCTTGTGAAAACTCAAATTTTGATGCATTATGTTTTAACTTTTCAATTAACATACTATTGGAATGTATTGCATCAAGATAATAGACCAGACTCTTTTCCAGTGTAAACATGCTGATTAGATAGCGGTTTTCCATAGAACGGTTAATCTTCTGCTCCAGTTCATCGGTTATTAAATTAATCACCTTAAGATGGTCAACAAAGTGATGAATGGAGCGATAAATCATTTTCAAAAGTAATTCTTGGAGATCGGAGACATTTGCAAACAGTTTACCATCAAACAAGGTAATATCCTCGCTGGAGACGATGATCATAAAATTTTTGAAGAGAAAGATACCGATGGTTGGAACCTTAAATAATAACTGGTCGCGCGCCTCATATTTTTTGGGTCGTTTTAAAATGATAGCAATGTGTTCGGGTTCAAATTCTAAGCGGGCAAGTTCGTTAGGGTCGAGGGCAGAGTTTAAGGTGTGTTCATCAATTTTATAATTTTCAACAAGTACTCTTTTTTCTTCGTCATCAGGATTTATGAAGTAGTAAATAGGGGCTTTTTCCTTTTCTGTTTCTGCTATCTTATTGTTAACAATATCAAATCTCTTTAGCAACCTTACTCACTCCCGAATGACCCTTCTACCAACAATCCGATATTTACCGGAAAGAACAAGATTAATCGCCTCGGTATAAATTCTATGTTCTTCTTGCAGAATTCTTTTGGCTAATGTTTCGGGTGTATCATCATCAAGAACCGGGACAACAGCCTGGGCAATTATTGGTCCGCCATCTATCGTATCATCAACAAAGTGGACGGTGCAACCAGAATATTTTACTCCATATTCAAGCGCCTTACGCTGTACATCAAGTCCAGGGAAGGCGGGCAAAAGGGAAGGGTGGATATTCAAGATTCGGTTTGGGAAGGCACGCAGAAGTGGCTGTTTGATAATTCTCATAAATCCGGCAAGGCAGACGAGGTAGACATCGTGTTCTTTTAAAACCCTTACATAATTCTCTTCGTATTCTGGTAAAAGCCAGGTCTTCTTTGGTCCGGGGTCAAGGTATAATGCCTTGATATTATGTTCTCTTGCAATTTCTAATGCCCGGGCATTCGGATTATCACTTATAACCAAAACCAGATTGGCGATACAGGTGCCATTCTCTATATTCTTTATTATCGCCTCAAGATTTGAACCCCTGCCTGACGCCAAGACTGCAATATTTTTCATATTTGATTTTACCCAAAACATAAGAAAAGTCAATGGTTGACAAGCATTGGTATTTAGGTATAATTTTTTAATGAGTGAAGAAGTTGAGGAACTTGGATTCTCTTTTGCCAAGACCGTCAAGGCAGCCCAGATTTATGGTACTTCCCATCCCCAATTTTTAAATTTTTATAATTCTTGCTATCAAAGATTTGTATCTTTTTTGAAGGAATATCACACCCTTAATCTCCAGATCGAACGGTTCAGCATACTATATTTTGGACACACAATATACGAAGAAAAGGAAAAAGAACTGAGTATTGCCTTTAAATTGTTTCGTGATGGAATAAGGGAAATAAGTTTTAGTGAAGGACTCTCATCTGATGAATTTTTGATATTCTTAGAAACCATCGGTCAATCATCCAAGGACCAGGATATTGCCTTGAATCTGTGGGAATGCGATTTCAAGCACATCACTTTTTATGTAGTGGAGGAAGAGGATGAGGATTTGGGTTATAAAATTCCGGAAATTCCGGATTTAAATTTGAATTATGAAGAGAAACTGAACGAAATTCTGCAAAAGGAGCGGATCAATCTGGGTGAGGTTCTTGCTGTAGATATAAGCCCTGATGAACTTAAAACCATCAAAAAAGAGATTGTAGAATTGGATAGAAGACCGCTGACTGGGATTGCAGTTAATACATTAATAAATATTCTTAAGACAGAAAAATCGCCCACGGTAATTGAAAGCCTTTCCGAGCTTTTAGAATTTTGTATTAACAAAAGGGATTTTAACAATGCCTTTAGTATTCTGCATAAATTACAAAGTTACCCGGACATAAATATTATAGAGAAATTTGAGAATGAGATTACAATAAGAGGGTTTTCGAATATCGTGAACACAATCAACGACCGCACCTTCAGCGAATTTTTGTCCTTTATTGGTTTCTTCTCCAAGAGGTCTATCCCACATTTTTTAAAAATTCTACCCGTAATAGCAAAAAGAGAGAGAATAGAGGCGATGAGAAATCTTTTGGCATATATCTGTCAGGGAGATCCGACGCCCGTCCTCGATTTATTAAAGGAAGATAACATAAAAATTAAGATAAACGCGGTGGCAATTCTGGGGATAATTAAATCAAAAGAGGCAATCCCCTATCTTTTGCAACTTTCATTGCATCCCGATGAGGATTTGAGGATTGAGATTATTCAAGCATTCAGTCAGATGAATGAGTCAAAGTTGATCGTTCCTTTTCTGGAGGACCCGAGTTCGCGAATCAGGATAAAGGCATTGCAGACACTTACTACCAATAGATATCAGGCACTGTATAATAAAATTCTCAAGAAAATCAAAAACAAAAAATTCTTTGAATTGGATATAAATGAACAAAAGGAATATTTCAACTATCTGGTTGCCAACGGGGGTGAAAAAATTATTAAAGAACTTAAGGGTATGCTCTTTAAATGGCTTCTCTTCGGACGCAGGCGTTATCAGGTTGTTCGCCGTCTGGCGGCTATGGCACTTGCCCAGATTTCTGATGAGAATGCGGTGAAAATTCTACAAAATGGATTGAAGAGGAGAGATCGTGATATAAGGAGCGCCTGCGAACAGGCATTGAGAATAAAATGAACGATTATAAAACCGGCAAACAATTCATTATCCTTTTTTATGCCCTTGTGAAATCATCCTGGGTTTACGATCCGAATAATGATGTTGTGCTCAATATTGCTCACCGGTTAATTGAATACCTTAATAACCTCCTGGATGAGTTCCACAGCGTTGAAATTCTGCGTTATCGGGATTATATCTTTTTTAACAAGACACGGCTCAGATTTGAGATAGAGGGATATGCCAGTTTACAGTTTGTTGAGGAGGTTTTAAAGAAATTGGGGATAAAATCTATTACCCTTTATCCAGGATTAAAGATTGAGGAGATTATCAGGTTTAGTTCAATTTTAAAAAATGATAGGGAGTCATTTGCAAAAGAGTATATTTTTGGTGATTATAGTTCAATCCGGGTTGAGTATGTGTCAGAACTGGAAGAGGCACCAGAATTTTTAAAAGACGGTGAGCAAATCAAAAGGACATACTTCAAGTCATTAACCACAACCAGAAATTTAATTCATGGCCTCTGGACCAGACAATCGGTTGATACCAAAAAATTTCGCAGGGTAATCTATATGCTCATTGATACCCTTGCTCAGGATGAATTTGGGTTAATTGCCCTTACGACCATAAAGAATTTTGATGAGTATACCTATAACCATTCCCTGAATGTCGGGATTCTCTCGCTGGCAGTTGGTCAGCGTCTGGATCTGGAGAAAAGAAATCTGATTAAGCTGGGCACCGCCGGTTTGCTTCATGATATCGGTAAGGTAAGGCTATCAAAGGAACTCCTATATAAGGAAATGCCTTTGACGGATGAAGAATGGGAAATCCTTAAACTCCATTCTCCCTACAGTGTTGCACAGATAATAAAAACACGCGGACTGGATGATATTGCAATGAATGCGTTGATAAGTGCCTACCAGCATCACTGGAACTTTGATGGTACCGGATATCCGGAGGCTGAGGGGGATGAGAATCGACCTTTATTATTTGCCCGCATTATCAGGATTTGTGACGCTTATGATGCAATGACAACATCAAGGCCCTATCAGCCTCTCCCTTATTTGCCTGCAGTTGCTATTCGAGTTCTCTGGTCAAAGGCAGGTAAGTTCTTTGATCCGATCCTGGTAAAGGTATTTATCCAACTTATGGGGGTGTATCCAGTTTCAAGTTGTTTAGAATTGAGTACGGGCGAGGTGGGTATTGTTTTAAGGCAGAATCCGGTCCACCTTGATTTGCCCATTATAAAGATTGTTCGCGATCGGCAAAAACAAAGAATTGATGGGCCTATAATTGACCTTTCACTTGATAAGAAGGTCTCAATTTTAAAGCCTGTTTATCCACAGCAATATGGAATAAATCCAGCCACATATTTGTTATAAGCAATCTTCTTGACTCACAGGTTATTTTAAATAAAATGGTATTATGCCTACCAAGGTTTATGATGTCTTTGTCGTTGGTGGTGGACCAATCGGAAGTTATACTGCCTATCAACTTGCTGACAAAGGTTTTGAGGTATGTCTGGCTGATAAGAAGCCCCAAATTGGAGATGGTGTGATTTGCGCCGGTGTAATCAGTAAAGATACCTTCAAGAGATACGACCTCCCGGTAGAATCAATTCTATGTAGGATTGATTCCTTCAGATTTGTTTCTCCCTATGGTCAAAGGCTTGAATACATCCATCCGGATATATTTGCCTATATTGTTGACCGCGAGGCTTTTGATAGGGGTTTGAAGAATCTTGCACAACATATGGGAGTTCGTATCGTTCTTTCAACGAGGATAAAGCGAATTGAAGAAGATGGAAAAAGATACAAGCTCTATTGTCGACCGGGGTGTATTTATTATGCAAGATCAGTGGTTATAGCAACTGGTATTGATTACAACCTGCAGGTCCAAACAGGTTTGGGTAAACCCGATAAATTTCTTCACGGTGCCCAGATAGAACTACCATTATCTCTTGATAATTCAAGAATAGAAATTCATTTAAGTCAGAAGTTTGCCCCTGGTTCTTTTGGCTGGATAGTTCCTTCTGGTAAAAATTGGGCGCGGGTTGGACTTCTTGTAGACAACCAACCCCGTTTGTATCTTAAGAGGATGCTTGAAGAGAGGATTGATGGATGTGCAATCTGTAATCTCAAAAAAGAATTGAAGACTAAGTTAATTGCCAATGGTCCGATAAAAAGAAGCGTGAAAGGACGAATAATTGCTGTGGGTGAGGCGGCAGGGCAGATAAAGACAACTACCGGGGGCGGGATTTCATTTGGACTTTTATGTTCAGAGATTGCGGTAGACAAAATGACCAGAGTGCTTAAAGGAAAGGGAAAACTTGAAGATTATGAAATGACCTGGCGCAGTATTCTCAAGCCGGAGTTTGATATTGGTCGAGAAATAAGACTGATATCACACAAACTCAGTGATGAAGCCCTGGAAAGATTATTCTCCTTTGTCAAGAAAAATAGGTTCTGGGTTAAATTTCTTTTACCAAAAATCAATTTTGACTTCCATTCAGACTTGCTCTCGTTTTGTCTTAGAAGTTTCAGTTTGGTGTTAAGGAACTATTGACTTTTTCTATTTTTTTTATATAATCAAATCTATGAAAAGAATAAAAGCGGATAGTGAATTTATTACTCGGTTACAGGAGATGACGCGGCAGCGTATCAGTGATTGTTATCAATGTGGTCGGTGCACTGCGGGGTGTCCCTTTGCTGAATTTATGGATGAACCACCAAACAGGTTGATTCGCTATATTCAACTTGGGTTCAGGGATGAGGTTCTAAAGGCACAGTCTCCCTGGTTTTGTGCTAGTTGTCTTGTATGCCAGACGCGCTGTCCCCGGGGTGTTGATATACCAAGAATTATGGAGGGGGTCCGGGCATTACACCTTAGGGCAAAAGAGCAGATTCTTGATGTGGACAAGATTGCGGAAGAGGTTCTCGTCGACGCCCATCCCCTTGCTCTGATGAGTGCATTACTGAAATACTCTTAATATGAAGATACCATACTATCCAGGTTGTGACCTCTATACCAAGGCAAAGCCCCTTGATGACTCACTACGGGCGGTCTTCGGTGCGGTGGGAATAGAACTCAGGGAATTACCAAACTGGTACTGCTGTGGCACGACCTTCAATCTAACTCGTGACAATAAAATGTCCCTTATTGCACCTTTAAGAATTCTTGCCCGGGCACAGAAGGAAGATGGCAGATTGTTGGTACCCTGTTCTATTTGTTATAATACCCTGAAAAGGGCAAATTACATCTTCAATCAAGATGCCGATACCCTTAAGATTATAAACGAACATCTTAATGAATCTTACGATGGCAAAGAGACGATCTTGCATCCTTTTGAGTTTATTAAAGAAAATAGAGAGTTGTTTAAAAATGGAATCAAAAGAGAACTTAAGGGATTGAATCTGGGTTGTTATTATGGCTGTTATCTACTGCGCCCCCGGGAAGAGATGGAATTTGATGACCCGGAATCACCCACTATTATTGAAGAATTTGTTTCACTTTCCGGCGCCAATCCGGTTAGTTTTCCTCTCAAGGTTGAATGCTGTGGTTCATATCTCATAATAAATTCGCCTGATGCAGCAATTGAATCCTCTTATAAAATTCTGAAGAATGCCCGAGAAAATGGGGCAGAGGCAGTTATTACTTCCTGCCCATTGTGCCATTATAATCTGGATAATTTTCAGGAAAGAATCATCGCGTTACATTCTGATTTCCAGCCCATCCCTGTCTTTTATTTCAGTCAGATTTATGCAATTGCCTTTGATTTGCCCACGAAGCACTGGTGTCTTGAGTATAATAGGGCTTCACCCGTTGATTTACTAAGAAGGCATCAACTATTATGAAGAGAAATTACGAAGGAATGTTTATCTTTCATCCCGACCTGGACGAAGAGGCATTGAATAAAGAGATTACATTTGTGGAGAAGATGATTAAAGAAAATGATGGTGAGAGTGTGAATTATCAGATAATCGGTAAGAAGACACTGGCATATCCGGTGAAGAAGAAGAACGAAGGGTACTATGTAAACTTCTTCTTTGATACTCCTCCCTCGGCAATTGCTAAGATAAAAACGGAATTGAAACACCGGGGTAATATATTGCGATTCATCTTCTTCAGGACCGAGGAATAGATTTCAGGGTATTTTAGATGTTTAAGGAGTAGGCAATGAATCAACTACGGTTAGGTTACTTAAATTCAGTCCATCTCATTGGTAGATTGGTTGCTGACCCCGAATTGCGGTACACCCAGAAAGGTGCACCGGTTTGTGATTTCAGGGTTGCGACAACACGACGATTTAAGAACCGCGAGACCGGTGAGACTCAGGAGGAGACGCTTTTTATAAATGTAGTTGCCTGGCGCCGTCAGGCTGAACTCGCCAATGATTTTCTAAAAAAGGGGAGCGCGGTTTTGATTGAAGGTAGATTACGTTCGCGGCAATGGGAATCAAATCAGGGGGAAAAGCGATCAGCGATTGAAATTGTTGCGACAAGGATTCAATTTCTTGATGCACCGAGCGGCGAAAATACTCAACCAGATACCGAGACAGCAGGTATGGATGTTGAGGCAGAAAAAGAAGAGGGTGTTGATACCCCATTTTGAAGGTGAGGATTAAGTTATAAAAATAAAGGGAGGCATTGCGGTGAAGAAATGTCGGTTATGTCAGAGTAATGTCAAGATAGATTACAAGGATACTGCATTGCTTAAGGGTTTTATAAATGAACGGGGCAAGATATTGCCGGCGCGTTTTTCGGGATTATGTGCCCTCCACCAGCGAAGGCTGGCAGCAGCAATAAAGAGGGCTCGGGAAATTGCCCTGTTACCTTACGAATTAAAATGAAGGTAATCCTGCAAAAGGATGTAGATAAACTCGGAAAGAGATTTGATGTGGTGGAGGTAAAGAATGGTTTTGCGCGAAATTTTCTTTTTCCCAATAAACTGGCAATTCCGGCAACTGCAGCAAACCTGCGGGGATTAAAGAAGACCATTGAGCATTTTTCCCAGCATATTGAGAAGTTAAGAAGAGAGGGATTGACCCTTGCAGAGAAACTAAATTCCCTGAGTATTAAGACAGTTCTCAAAGTTGGCATTGATGGCAAGACATTTGGTAGTATTACATCGGCGAATATTGCTGAGCTACTGAAGTCCGAAGGAATTGAGATTGATAAACGACAGATTATCTTAGATGAACCAATCAGGCATCCCGGGATATATGATATTGATGTCCATTGTGCAGATAAGATAAAGGCAACATTCAAACTTATCGTTCTTGAGGAGGAATAATTTTAGAGGTATTTGTCAGCGGTGTGATTGAAGACCAGCAGTGGCATAACTATGTGGTGCTTTTAAAAGAGAAATACGGTGAGAGGACTCTACCCATCTGGATTGGTGATAATGAGGCAATTGCGATTGCGGTCTCCCTTGAAGGAATCAAACCTCCTCGTCCCTTGACACACGACCTTTTAAAGACCATTATTGATGCATTTCAAGGGAAACTTTTGAAGATCGTCATTTCAGATTTGAAAGAAGAGACATATTATGCAAAGATTTATCTTGAGAATAATGGAAAACTCTTTGGTATTGATGCTCGGCCTTCGGATTCAATCGCTCTGGCCTTAAGAAGTAATGCCGCAATATATGTGAATGAGGAGATAATGAATAAAAATGGTTTGGTGTTGAAGGGCGACAGGACTGAAGAGGAGATAAAGAGAAGACTCCGGGAAACAAAACCTGAAGAATTTGGGGAATTTGAAATCAAATAAATCAATTTATATTGTATCGGAATTTGAAAAAAATTTATACGGTCCGCCACGCTGGGCGCTGGATTAAATCCGCCACACGAAAACCTGAACAAATAGATAAAGATAGTTTAAAGGTTAATGATGTAAGGCTTGTCTTTTTTAACCATCTAATCAAGAAAAACCAGCATCTTAACCCTAACCCAATACCCATCTTACTCAGGGCATTGAGATTTAGATATGCTGATTTTGGATTTATCCGAACGATAGCAAGGATTTTGTTCCAATAACACCGTGTCCCAGACCATAAAAAAAATTCAGAGAAATTGGGATGAATTTGCCCAAAAAGACCCCTTATGGGCAATTTTGCCTATCCCGGAAAAAAAGGATAATCGCTGGAAGATAGAAGATCTTTTTGCTACAGGTAGGGATGAGATTAAATCGGTAATGGATTATATTGAAGGGCTGGGCATTAAAATTGAACATAAAAAGGCACTGGACTTTGGTTGTGGTGTGGGACGTTTGACCCAGGCGCTGTGTGGGTATTTCGATGAATGTATTGGAGTTGACATCTCCTTTAAAATGCTTAAACTTGCCCAGCAATATAATCGATATCCCGAGCGGTGTTTATACATCTTAAACTGCTCACCGGATTTAAAAATATTTAAAGACAATACCTTTGACCTTATTTATTCCAATATTGTATTTCAACACCTTGAACAAAAATTTACCCTGGCATATATCAGGGAATTTATAAGAATTTTAAAGAAACGAGGTCTGATCATCTTCCAGGTTACGACAGGTATCATTGGACTGGGCAATAAGTTGAGGAGGGCCCTGAACTATCTACTTCCTCAGACAATTCGTCAGATCTATAAGAAAATTAAATACAAGACCTGGGCAATCAAGGATATGTACTGTATCAACGAAAAATTTCTCAATAATTTCATCAAGGCAATTGGTGGCGACATTATTGATGTGGTTGATGATTATTCTTCTATGCCAAGATATCGGGGAAAGAGATACTGTATAACAAAATAGATTGAAGTGGCTCGAAATTGGTCAACATTTTTTACGCAGAGTGAGAAATGTTACTTGTGTTTAACTTCTTTTATGCAAATTCAACTCGGGTTAGGGTTTATCCTCTCTCTAAACCAGTTGATGGTCTTTTTCAGGCCATCTTCAAGTTTTACTTTTGGTTTCCATTTCAAAATCTCTTTTGCCAGGGTAATGTCCGGCTGTCTCCTTTTAGGATCATCTTCGGGTAGGGGATGAAAGGTAAATGTGCTACTGCTGTTGCAGAGTTTTTTTATAATTCGGGCTATTTCAATGATTTTATATTCCTTGGGATTACCAAGATTTATGGGCATTGAGTAATTGTTTTGGGCGAGTTTCACAATTCCTTTTATCAGGTCTGAGACGTAGCAGAAACTCCTGGTTTGATTTCCGTCACCGAAAATAGTTATCGGCATATTTTTTAATGCCTGTTCTATAAATGCTGGAATTACCCGGCCATCACCGATGCGCATCCTTTTGCCATAGGTATTAAAGATCCGGGCAATTGAAACCGATAGATTGTATTTTCTATGGTAGGCAAGGGTAATTGCCTCGGCAAATCTCTTACCTTCGTCATAAACTGACCTGGGTCCAGTAGGATTTACATTTCCCCAGTAATCTTCCCTTTGAGGGTGAATGAGGGGGTCGCCGTATACCTCACTCGTTGAGGCGAGAACAAACTTTGCCCTTTTATCCAGGGCAAGTTCTAACATATTTATTGTTCCCAGGGAAGCAGTCTTCATCGTTTCTAATGGATATTTGAGATAATCAAAAGGACTTGCTGGCGAGGCAAAATGGAATATCAGATCTATGCCATTGGGAAAGGTTAATTTTTCGCAGACATCAGAATTTATAAATCTAAATCGCTGATTATTGAAGTGTTGTTTAATATTATCTTTTTCTCCGGTGATTAGATTATCAATGACAATTACCTCGTCCCCCTGTGCTAAATAATAATCAACTAAGTGCGAGCCGATAAATCCCGCGCCACCGGTGATCAGAACCTTCATCTTCCTATCCCCGCATATATGAAACCCAATTCTCGCATCTGTTGTGGGTCAAAGACATTCCTTCCATCAAGGAATACGGGCTGGCGCATTGATTCTTTTAATTTCTTGAGGTCAAGTTTTTTAAATTCATCCCATTCAGTTACGAGAATTACACCATCAGCACCCTGGGCAACTCCATAGGCATCCTTACAATACTCAATATCCGGCATTAACTTTCTTGCCCGCTCCATTGCCACCGGGTCGTATGCCCTAATAAATGCCCCTTCTCTCTTTAATTGATTTATTATCGTAATTGAAGGGGCAAAGCGCATATCGTCGGTATTGGGTTTAAATGAAAGCCCCAGGATTCCAATCTTTTTATCCTTTAAGTTCCACAAAAGGTCTTCGAGTTTCTTAACAACCCGCAACATCTGTTCTTCATTTATTCGCTCAACTTCCTTTAACAGTTTGAAATCATAGCCGAGTTTCTGGGCAATACCGATAAACGCCTTTAAATCCTTGGGAAAACAGAATCCACCAAATCCTACACCGGCATTTAAAAAATCCCTGCCGATTCTTTTGTCAAGTCCTATTCCTTCAGCGACTTTGATTATATCAGCGCCTGACCGCTCACAGATTATTGAAAGGGCATTGATAAAGGAAATCTTCATTGAAAGGAATGAATTTGAGGCGTGTTTAATCAGTTCAGCACTGGCTAAGTCTGTGATAATCTTTGGTGCATTGATTGGTTTATATAACTCCAGGAGTAATTCTCTCGCCTTTTCGCTCTCAACTCCCAGAACTATCCGGTCAGGTTTCAGAAAATCATTTATTGCTGAACCTTCTCTCAAAAATTCAGGGTTTGATGCAACATCAAATGGCACATTGCGCCGGTTGAAACGCTCAATAACTGTCCTTATCCATTTTCCTGTCTGGACCGGAACCGTGCTTTTTTCCACGACAACCTTATAATCTTCCATTGCCTCACCGATCTCACTTGCCACCTTTTCAATACTGGAGAGGTCGGGCTCGCCATTTTCTTTAGGCGGGGTACCGACGGCGATAAATATAAAAAGGGATTCGCGTACGCCCTCAGCAATTGATGTCGTAAATTTTAACCTCGCTGCTGCAACATTTCTCTGCACCATCTCTAACAACCCTGGTTCATAGATAGGAATCTGGCCGCTCTTCAGGATTTGGATTTTTCTCTGGTCATTATCTACACATATTACATTATGGCCCATTTCTGCAAAACAGGTTCCTGAGACGAGTCCAACATATCCTGTGCCAATCATACAAACCTTCATAATCCTCCTTTATTGAAAGACTCATTAGATGCCTGTGAACTGAAAGATTTTTTGTAAAAGATAAAGAAGATTCCACCAATAAGTGATAGTAAAAAGAAGATAAAGAATGAAACGAGCGAAATGGTCATTGAGACCTCACCGCTCAAACCGGCCCTTTGAAATAGTATAACATAGGCATTCTCTCTTATTCCCAGCGCATTGAAAGAGACTGGAATCATTGAAATTACATTGATTATTGGCAGGTAAATAAAAAATGGCAAAATTGATACATCAAATTTCCCCATACTCTTCAGGACAAGATATGGAGAAATGGAAAGGAGTGCCTGGATTATGATGGATTGAATTATACAGATGATTATCACACCCCAGGCTGAACCAAAATCGGTCATTGTATTATGCAGATTGTTTATCCGTTCGCCAATTCTTAAAATTTTTATTCTTCCCACCGTCGGAGAAAAGATTGAATATACCCTTTTTGAAAAGAGCAGGAAGGTAATAAATATGAGCAAACTTAAACCGATAATCATCAGCGATAAAAATTCGCTTCTATTTTGAAATAAAGATAGATATATCACGGAGAGAAGACCGAAGCAAAATAGACCAATGAAGCCCAGGATTCTATCGGCAAGGACAATCGCCAATGCCTCTGCCTTGCGATTCTTCATTGATAAAAGGACTCTCATTACATCGCCTCCAATGGTCGTCGGGAGAAGGTTGTTAAAAAAAAAGGCAATGAAGTATATAACCAGAGCACTTTTAAAAGGGATTTCCATCTTCTTGTAATCAAGAAGGACCTGCCAGCGCCAGGTGGAAAAGATGATAAAAAGAAGATAGGGGATAAGGGCGAGGATTAAATAGCGGATATCCATGTTTTTGATATATTGAAAGATTCTTCCTACATCCAGTTTTATAAGGAGAAAGGCAATTAGTCCAGCACCAATAAAAAACCTTAGGACTGTCCAGAGGGTTCCCAATCCAAGCCTTCTCTTTTCTTCCATTTTCAGTCTGCACCATCTTTTCTATCTTTAGATTCTAACTTCTCAAGGTGGTCAAGGATTGCCCTTATTGATTCACCAATAAGACCGAGCGAAAAGAAAAGAATTCCTGAAACCACAAGGAGGATTACAAGATACAAAAGCGGTCGAAATCCATGACCGAAGATCCTCAATACCACCGCAATAATCCCGACCAGAATTCCGGCAAGAATCTGGAGCATACCCGCAGTTCCAAAATATAATAAGGGTTTTTTTAAAAAAGATAACTGAAATTTTACTGCCAACAAATCGAAGAACCCCACAATTATGCGTGTCTTCTGCTGATATTTTGGTCTTCCATATAATCTTGGCTTTAATTCAACAGGTATCTCTTTTATGACAAAACCATACTCCGATGCCAGAGGCACAATATAGCGGTGCCAGTCCCGACGCATAGGTATTGCCTCCAGAACTTCCCTCCGGAACGCCTTTATCGCATTCATATCATGAACATCAAGTTTGAACAGCCACCTGCCACACCAGTTATAGATATTGGAGACGAATCTTTTTTCATATCTACCCTGCTTCCATCCTGTTGCCACATCCGCATTGTTCTTTACTATGAGGTCGACGAGTCTGGGCACATCGTTTATATCAAACTGCATATCCGCATCATAGATTACCAGAATCTCGGCATTAGTCTTTCGTGCACCGCTTATTATTGCCTGGGTTTTACCCAAATTCTTTTTGTGGATTACGACTTTGAGATAGTTTCTGCTGTAATTTTGAAGAATTTCCTGGGTTCCGTCATCTGAGCCATCATCAATGAACACCACTTCATAATCCGGATGGTCCTTAAGAAATACATCAAGCAGATTTATGAGATGGGGAATATTCTCACACTCATTATAGGCTGGGATTAAGATTCCGACACGCATAATGCTATATTATACCTATTCAGTTTAAAATGTCAAATACTTGATGAAAAATAATCCTTTCTCTTGCTGGATAAATACAACCTTGAGCTTGTTTCAGGCTGAATAACGAAATTCAATGACCTGAGTAAGATGGTTATTGGGTTAGGGTTAAGATGCTGGTTTTTATGGGTAAAAGAGAAAAGTATCCACCTTACTCTTTAGACTATTTTTTAACATTTGTTCAAAAATTTCACGATTTGGGTACAGTTTACCACGCAGAATGGATCATACAGGATTTTTTAAATGCTTATAAAAACTTTATTATCCGTGCAAATTCTTCGGGTTTTAGACTTGCGCCACCCACCAGGACACCGTCTATTTCTTTTTCAGCCATTAATGAATCAATATTGCCTGCATTCACACTACCGCCATAAAGGATCGTAACCTGCTTTTTGAATTGGTTGCGGATGAATCTATGGACTTCGCTCGCCTGCTTTGGTGTTGCGGTCTTTCCGGTCCCTATTGCCCAGACCGGCTCATAGGCAAAGATAATCTTGTGGACCTCGGATTCTATGTCCTTTAATCCCTCTTTTAGTTGATGCAAAATAACTTCTTCAGTCCTGCCCTGTTCCCGTTCCTTCTCGGTCTCCCCGATACAAAATATAGAAATCAATCCAATCTCTAATGCGGTCTTCAACTTTTTGTTTATCATTTCATCAGTTTCGCCCATAATATGACGCCTTTCTGAATGTCCGATTATAACATATGCGCACCCCAATGATTTCAAGAATAATCCAGAGATCTCACCTGTGAATGCACCACTCCTTTCCCAGTGCATATTCTGGGCACCGAGTTTGAATCGTGAATTTTTGATGATTTCTGCGACCGCAGGGAGAGATGTAA
>JBDRWI010000021.1:0-33598 GCA_039802265.1 Caldifarciminota bacterium
TTTATTTGGTCATCTGTGAACCGTTTATGGAGTTGCTTACCCATAATTCTCCTTTCAGCACTTTTCATCGTGCTAAAAGGTATATCCATCAGGTATTTACCAGTCCACTTTTGATTTTTACTATACCCCTAAAAAAGTCCACTTTTAATTTTTACCTAACACAGTGAGAATAAGGAAGGATAAACCGTTTTTTTATTTTTCAAAATGAATTTACACATAATTCTGGACACTACCTTTGGCAAAGATAGTTTTTGACATTTTAAAAATTTTGATTATAATAACTGTGAGGTAGTATGAAATATAAAGTAAACTTCACCTCACGTGAATGGGAGATAATAGGTGAAGGGTTTAATTTTGATGATTACTATGCTGGCAAATATGATGATACAGAGCGTTTATATTTTTCTCGCGAAGCCTGGCAAGGCGATATCCCGATATTCTTAAGTGATACTTATGCTTTCTCTCCGGATGAAATTCTTGTTCGTGCCAATGGTATTGTGACTCCGCAGTCAGTTTTTTCAATCTTTGGCAAAGAAAACCTTACCTTTGCTGAGATGCTTCAGGAGATATGGACTCGTCGTAAGGAGATTGTCAAGGTGGTTCCCGGGGATAATAATCCTTATGAATAAGATTCAGTGTGTCCGTTTTGGCAGAACGCTTTTAATCGGTGAATTCTCGGCCGGGTCTTTTACGATTAAATTTAAAAAAATGTTCCGCGGCGAATCTCATTCAGACCATCCAGTTTAAATTTCTCTTTGGAGGATTGATACTCAATGTAATCGACATTTTGTCGTTGGAGTATTCAAGGTGTTTAAATTCCTCATTTATCCCATCATGGATTCTGTTGTTTTTTTAAAGTAGCACCGCTTGCGGCGCGGAAAAGTCTTCGGATTTAAAATAATTTTCAACATAGATCGAAGTCTGCCACTTGATTTTACGACAAAATCTTGATGGTAGGGATAAAACGGATGATGCGCTTATATGTGTACCTGAGGATTACTTCTTCTTTGATGAAATTTATGTGTTTTCACGGAAAAAAATGTAATATTACCCCAACCTTTTTCCTCTCCCATCAAAGGGGGAGGGAAAAGTGTATTCACCACATCATAGTTGACTTTTGCTAATTTTTCTTTATACTATTAATATAAAGGGGGAAAAATGGGACTAACGACTATTTTGATAATTTTGCTAATTTTGATTGTTCTGAGTGCAATCAAGGTTTTGCGGGAGTATGAACGGGCAGTTATCTTCAGACTCGGTAGATTCATCGGAGTAAAGGGACCCGGTATATTTATCCTCTGGCCCGGGATTGATAAAATGAGCAAGGTCTCTTTGCGGATAGTGACGATGGATGTTCCACCGCAGGATGTGATAACAAAGGATAACATCTCGGTCAAGGTAAATGCGGTTGCCTATTTCAGGGTTTTTGAACCTTCAAAGGCAGTGCTTGAGGTTGAGGACTATCTCTATGCAACAAGTCAGATTGCTCAGACTACATTGCGGAGTGTGCTCGGTGAATATGAACTTGATGATTTGCTGACACAACGGGAAAAGATAAATATGCGGTTGCAGAAGATTATCGACGAACAGACTGACCCCTGGGGAGTTAAAGTTTCCACTGTGGAGATTAAGCATGTTGATATTCCCCAGGAGATGCAGCGGGCAATCGCCCGTCAGGCCGAGGCAGAGCGGGAGCGGCGGGCAAAGGTAATCCATGCCGAAGGAGAATTGCAGGCAGCAGAAAAGTTAAACAAGGCGGCCCAGATTATCGGACAGACACCCACGGGTATTCAACTCCGTTTCTTACAGACCCTTACTGAGGTTGCTACGGAGAAAAATTCCACAACAATCTTTCCGATACCCATTGACCTTTTTGCTCCATTCATTAAAAAATTGACGGAGGAGAATAAATAGATAGTATGATTTGTCTCTTTCAGCAGACAGGGCTGGAATTCAAAGAGGTTGTTGAAGAGGCTTTGCGCGGAGTTTTAGGTAAGTCAGTAATTCTTAATGAAAAGTTCAATGTTCCATATGATGCATACAATCCCTTGCGTTCCCAGTATGAGGCAGAGAGAATAATTGAAAATGTATTTAATAAAATGCCACTTCAGTGCAATATTGGTATTGTCATCGTAAACGTTGATATATATGCACCTAAAATGAATTTTATATTCGGTATGGCCGAGCCGCTAAAGAGGATTGCACTGGTTTCAACATACCGCCTTGACGACAGAGAAAAACTAAAAGAGCGCCTTGGCAAGGAGATTGTTCATGAGGTCGGTCATCTTTTGGGGCTCGGTCACTGTAGTAATCCGGTCTGTGTTATGTATTTTTCTAATACCATTTATGATACCGACCGGAAAGCGAACTACTTCTGTGATTATTGCAGGAGGAAACTTGAAGAATTATAGATTATTCACACCCGGGCCAATTGATATTCCCGAAGTGGTGCTTCGGGCAACTGCCCAGAAATGCATTTATCATCGCGAGGAAAAATTCAGGTGGCTTTTAGAAGAAATTTCGGATTATCTTAAAAAACTGATAAGATGCAGTAATCGGGTTTATTTGCTTACATCTTCGGGAACCGGTGCAATGGAGGCAGCCGCAGTTAACTTACTTTCATCTTCGGACCGGGTGGTTGTGGCAGTTTGTGGAAAATTTGGCGAAAGATGGCTGGAATTGTGCAAGACCTATGGATTTAATCCAATTGTGATAAGAGCAGAATACGGCAAATCTGTAGGACCCGAGGCAATAGAAAATGTTTTGAAAGACGGGCCGGCAGTTATATTTACTACACTCACTGAGACATCAACCGGGGCGCTGAATGATATCAAGAATTTCGGTGCGATTACCAGAAGATATGATTCTTATCTTGTTGTTGATGGAGTTGCGGGGGTAGGTGCTGATGAGTGTTATCTTGATGATTATCAAATTGATGTATTGGTTGGTGCATCTCAAAAGGCATTGATGGCTCCTCCGGGTATTTCTTTTGTGGCACTTTCAAAAAGGGCGCAGGAGAAGATAGGTAAATCTGATTTACCGAGATATTATTTTAACCTTGAAGCCTATGAGCGATTCCTACAGAATGGCCAGACGCCATATACACCGGCAATTACAATTCTCTATGGATTGAAGAAGGGGCTTCAGATGATAATGAAGACGGGCATTAAAAATAATTTCATAAAACATAAGAAGATGGCTGAATATGTTAGAGACCGGATAAGAAAGATGGGTTTGGAGTTATTGCCAGAAAATCCTTCAAATGCCCTGACGGTGATTAAGATGCCCCCCGAGATAAATAGTTCCGATATAATTAAGAAAATAAAAGAGGATTACGGAATTCTCTTTGCCAATGGTCAGGGTGAACTAAAGGGTAAAATCTTGCGGATTGGACACATGGGGAATTATAATATTGCCAAACTCTCCCGGGTTATTAACATACTGGAGAGATATTTAAAAAGGAGATAATATGAATAGATACATAAAATTGGGATATGAGGGAATTGAACTTGAGTTACCGGTTCATGCTCTCTATCTGTATCGTAGTGAAGAACAGCTCTTGGAAAATATCATTCCCCTGGTAAACGAAGGGATTGAGCGGAAAGAGAAGTGTATTTTTATGGGAAAAGAAAGTTGCGCAAAAAACCTTAAAGAGAAATTTAAAAAACAGATAGTAATTCCTGAAGAGAATGTTAACGCCGAGAATTTTTTGCCCTGGCTCAAGAACGAATATGATAAACTTGCAAAGAATTATCAGGGAATAAGGGTATTTGTTGAAGGTGATAAGGAATTTTTAAACTTCGAAGAAATCCTTGATGACTTTAATAGCCAGCCGGATTTGAAACTCTTTCTTTTGTGTCATTATGAAATTCAGAAAATAAATTCGGCCGAGATACTTGAGATCTTAAAGAACCATCCCTATGTCTTTGTTGAACATCTCTTAAAACCGAATTGCTTCTATTCCCGAATGAAACACCGAATCTGGCTTGACCCTTTGACCGGGATATTTAACCGGCGATATTTTGAAAATCAGTTGAGCAAGGAATTACAGCGGGCATCAAGGTATGAGCATCCGCTTTCCATACTCTTTATTGATATTGATCAGTTCAAAAAGGTAAATGACGAATTTGGACATCAAGTCGGTGACCAGGCACTTATAGATTTGGCACAGATCTTAGAAAGGAATCTGCGGAGTGTAGATGTTATCGCCCGATACGGTGGCGACGAATTTATTATTCTACTTCCGGAAACGAAGAAACAGGATGCAAAGAAGACCGCCCAGCGGCTTATCAATAGCATTCGTAATTATGACTTCTTCAAAGGTAGTCTGAAGGTAAAGGAGTTGACTGTCTCTATTGGGGTTTCATCTTTTCCGGAAGATGCGGGTGGTACTTACGAGTTAATAAAAAAGGCTGATGTAGCATTGTACAGGGTGAAGGACCAGGGTGGTAACGATGTGGCAGTATTTATGTAGGAGGTGAAATGACGATTACACCCCTTGAGATTAGAAAACAGGAGTTTAGAAAGAGTCTGCGGGGATATGATCCCCATGAGGTTCGGTCATTTCTGGAGATGGTTTCTAACGAAATTGAAAATCTGATGCGCGAAAATGCCAGTCTCCTTGAGAAGGTGAGGGACCTTGATACTAAAATTGGTGATTATCGGCGAATGGAGAAGATACTACAGGATACACTCACCACCACGCAAAAGGCGACAGAGGAATTGAGGGAGGGGGCGAAGAAGGAAGCAGAGACAATCATTGCCAATGCCCGGGTTGAGGCACAGAGGATTTTGAGGGAGGCACAGGCTGAACTTGCCAAGATAAAAGAAGAGACCAAGATGGTTGAACACCAGAAACTTCTTTTAGTTTCAGAATTCAGGGGTCTGTTGGAGTCTTATCTGAGATTGCTGGAGCGACTGGAAAAGAAGTGAGAGAGAGATTAAAGAAGACAGTTGGTTATTTAAATAACTACATTAAAGAAAAGCCTATAACCGGCATAATCCTGGGCACCGGCCTGGATGGCCTTGTTGGTAAGTTAAAGATAATCCACGCTCTTGATTACAAGAAAATTCCTGAGTTTCCGGTTGCCACTGTAGAGTTTCATAAGGGTAGGTTGATATACGGGTATTTGAGCAAAAAGAAGGTTATCGTAATGCAGGGCAGGTTTCATTTTTACGAGGGTTATTCCGCCTTTGATGTCGCCTATCCGGTGGTGGTTATGAAACTCCTGGGGGTGAGATATTTAATTGTTACAAATGCGGCCGGTGGGTTAAATCCGTTATTCGCACCGGGTGATTTGATGCTGATAACCGACCACATAAATCTGATCCCGGATAATCCACTGCGTGGTCCAAACGAACTCAAACTCGGACCGAGATTTGTGGATATGTTCAATGCCTATGACCACGGGTTGATAAAACTTGCCGAAGCCGTCGCATTGAAAAATGGCTTTTTATTAAAGAAGGGTGTATATGCCGGGGTGTCCGGACCAAATCTTGAAACCCGTGCTGAGTATCGCTTCTTGAGGAATATCGGTGGAGATGCAGTGGGAATGTCAACGGTGCCGGAGGTAATCATGGCACGCTATTTAAGAATGAAGGTTCTGGGAATCAGTGTCATTACCGATATGGGCCTTCCCGATGCCCTGAAGCCGGTTAGTATGGTTAAGATTTTTATGGCAGCCAAGCGGGCAGAACCAAATTTGATAAAAATTATTGAAGGGGTGGTGGCAGGTCTGTGAAAGGCAGCCGGTATTTTTGTCTTTTTATTTTTGCTGTCATATTGGGGTTGGTCCTCTGTTCCCAGAAGAAAGAAAGGATAAACAATGCACGGAGATTTATCAATGAATTAAACTACGAGAGGGCAATAATGGAGATTCTGAACTACCGAAATGAGAATGACGCCGAGGTCAGTTATCTTTTAGGCTATTGTTATTTAAAGAAGAATGAGTATGAAGAGGCGGGTCGCTATTTTGAAAAATCACTCCAGATTTCTTCATTATTTAAAGATAGCATTATTGCAGCTTATATCAGCATGGCAAAGAAATTTTTAAAGATTTCCGATTTGAATCGGGCATTAGTTTTGTATCAGGAACTTGTCAGATTAATCCCCGACTATAAAGAAGCAGACAACCTTTTTTTAATTGGCGATTTAAATTTTGAACAAGGAAATTTTCCGGCCGCAATTGCTGCTTATCAGAAGGGGTTTGAGATAGATACAGCATCAGCTATTGCAAAAAAGGCAATGAAAAATTATATAAAGGCCTTAATTGAATGTGATAGTCTTAGACTGGCCTTAACCCTTGCTGAGGAAGAATATAAAAAATCCAAGACTGCCGAGAATATAATCAGGTTGGGTGAGATTAAATATCTGCTCGGTTTAAAACTCTTTAATAGCGGTTTTCCCGACAGTGCCCGGAATTTACTCTCGGCTGTTATTTCCCTACAGGAGCCTAAATCACTCATTGACGATGCCTATTTTTATATGGGCGAAATCTTTTATTCTTTGGATAGTCTTGACCAGGCAATTGATGCCTATAAAAGAGTAATAAGATTGAATCCCTATCAAAAGGGTGAATTGGTGAAGAAGGCACAGGAAAGGTTGAGGGAGATAAGGGAGAGGAAATGAAAAAAGGTCTGAAATTAGTAATATTGTTAGTCTTTTTTATTGGTATGTGTAGCAAGCAGATACTTACACCACTTGCACCCGAGGATGAGTTTGAAAGGGCAATGGAATTCTTTAAAAATAAAAAATACGATATCGCTATCCAGGCGTTTGAACGTATTATCTTCTATCATGCGGGTAGCGAGTATGTGGATGATGCCCAGTTTTATCTGGGGCGCTCCTACTTTGAAAAGAAGGATTACAATCAGGCAATAGTTGAATTTGATTATCTTATAAAGAATTTTGCTAATTCACCCTATCTTGAGGAAGCATACCTATTTCGTGCCAAGTCAGCACTATTAAAATCACCAAGTTACGAAAAAGACCAGACCGAAACGAAAGAGGCAATCGCATTGTTTGATGAGTTTTTGACGCGATTTCCCAGTTCAAGATTTACTGAGGAGGTGCGGGGTTATATCCTTTTTGCCCGTGACCGGCTTGCCAAAAAAGAACTGGAGAATGGTAAGTTGTATATAAAACTTAAGGAACCGAAGGCAGCGATGTTATATTTTAAGTATTTAATTGAAAACTATCCAGAGACATCTTCGGCAAATGAGGCAAAATACCAACTGGCTTTAATCTATGAACAAAATAAGGAGTTAGACGAGGCGTTGAATCTATATAAGGAATTGCTGGAGGATGTAAACTGGAAGGCAAAGGCAGAAAGCAGAATAAAGAAAATAGAAAGCAAAAAATAAATATAAAATGCCGGCGCATAATTCACTGAGAATCGGTATATTGGGTGGACTATTTGACCCACCGCATATCTATCATTTGATTTCCGCCCAGTGGATTTTACAGGAGTTTGACTTAAAGAAAATAGTTTTTGTTCCAGCCTATAATCCCCCCCATAAAAGTAAATATTCTTCCTATATTCACCGATTGAGAATGATAAAAATGGCAACAAGGGGGAACAAAGACTTTCTTGTCAGTGAAGTTGAGCGGTATGTTAAAGGCAAGACCTATACAGTTGAGGTGATAAAAAGATTGAAAAGTCAACAAAAATTTCTTTTCCCCTTGAAGATTTCCGACTTAAAGGCAGTTGAATTTTACCTGATTATCGGGGCTGACCAATGGAATGAGATAACGCACTGGAAGGACCCGGCGCGACTATTCAAAGAGTGCAGGATAATTGTTATGCCGCGGCCCGGTTTTAGAATAAAAAGGATAAAGCCATTTTACAAATATATCTTAATAAGTAATACACCACTTATGAATATCTCATCAACAATGATCAGAAACCGGATAAAAGAGGGACTTAGTATTGACTACCTCGTGACGCCTGCGGTAGGGCGCTATATAATCAGGCAAAATCTTTACCGATAATAAACCAGACTACCCTTTTTTTGTCTAAAGTTTAAAAGGAGAAGTGATGGCAAAATTCTGGAAAGATTTTTCCAAATGGCTGGAAGATGCATCAAGGGTTCTGAGTAAAGAGGCCGGTGACCTGACGCTGAAGGGAAAGTTGAAACTGGAGGTCTTTGAGTTGAAAAGGCGATTGCAAGAACAGTACAAAGAACTCGGTGTAGCAGTTTACGAGCAGATCTCAAAGAAGTCTGGTTCAGTTGTAGTAACTCCTTCAATAAAAGGCATTTTGTCAAAGATCAAAAGAATCCAGAAAGAAATAAAAGAAAAGGAGAAATATTATAAAAAGATAGGGGAAGATAGCTGCAAAAAGACTTATGGTAACGCGAAAAAGGAATAAAAATGGTGATTAGAAAAAGGGCTGTAAGATTGATTGGTGATTCAAAAAATGCAGATGCATCATTTATGGTGCTTAAAATATCGTAAGTTTTACCTCCTTCTTGATGGGGGAGGATAAAGGTGGGGGTGAAAGATAAAATACCCCCTCACCCTTGCCCTCTCCCACAGGGGGAGAGGGATTTGATATATCCGAGGAGGTTGATATGGCAGATAAACAATTAAAGCGATGGGACCCGTTCAGGGAATTGATCTCCCTGAGGGATGATATGGACCGTTTGTTCAGTTCGTTTTTTGGAAGACCATCGGTTGAAGAGATGGAAGGGGTCTGGGCGCCGGTGATTGACCTTGAAGAGGATAATGAGAACTTTCTGGTTAAGGCAGAACTGCCTGGATTGAAGAAAGAGGATATAAAGATTTCGGTACGGGGTAACCTACTCACACTGACCGGTGAGCGAAAACAGGAGACAGAGACGAAGAATAAGACCTATCACCGGGTAGAGAGGTTTTATGGAAAGTTTTCAAGGACGATTACCCTGCCCAGTGAAGTGGATGCGGATAAAGTGAAGGCGAGTTATAAGGATGGTCTGCTTACCATCACCCTGCCCAAACCCGAGACAATGAAGCCCAAGGAGATTGAGATTGAGGTGAAGTAATAAAAGAAACAGGAGTGGCCGGGGAACATTTAAATTGCTCCGCTACTCCTGTTTCTTAATAAAAAAGGAGTTTTTATGGAAGGAAAGATTTCTTTTAAAGCGGCCGGGATAATCGCCGGAGCGGCGGCGGTGTTTGCCTTTCTCTTTGGTTTGATTATCAGTACCGGTATACCAGGGCTTGCAAATCGCACTGAGGCAAGTCCTGAAAAAGCTGTTCAGGTACCTCTGGTAAATGAGGAAGGGGAGAGCCCCTTTACAAAGGTGGCTGAGACTGTTTCACCCGCAGTGGTGAATATTTCTGCCGAGCGCAAGGTCAAGACCAACATTCCAAATCTTGAATGGGAATTTCGCGGACCTCTGGAAGAATTCTTCAGGGATTTCTTCAGAAACTTTCCGAGATACGAGGGTAAATCACAGACCCTGGGCTCGGGTTTTATTATTTCAGAGGATGGCTATGTGGTAACGAACCATCATGTAATCAAGGATGCCTCGGAGATTATAATAAAGATGACCGATAAGAGGGAGTATAAGGGCGATAAGGTTAAGGTCATCGGTTCTGATCAGCGCACCGATGTGGCACTGCTGAAGATTGAAACCGATGAGAAGTTACCGTATTTGAAATTTGGTGATTCAGACAAGATTAAGGTTGGGGATTGGGTTATTGCAGTTGGTAATCCGTTCAATCTTGAAGGGACGGTTACGGTTGGAGTGATTTCGGCAAAGGGAAGGAGCAATATTCCACTTGCCGAGGGTCCGGACTTTCAGAGTTTTCTTCAGACCGACGCAGCCATAAATCCAGGTAATTCCGGGGGACCACTTTTAAATATTCACGGTGAAGTCATCGGCATAAATACGGCAATCACCTCTACTACCGGTGGTAATATCGGGATTGGATTTGCAATCCCCATAAATCTTGCACGGACAATAATTGATGAGCTGAGGACAAAAGGTAAGGTTACCAGGGGCTACTTGGGTGTCTATTTAGGCGAGGTTGATGAAGATATTAAAGAGGCGCTGGGCCTTTCCAGTACCGAAGGTGTTCTGATAAATGAGGTTGTTCCCAATTCACCGGCCGAAAGGGCGGGCTTAAAGGACCGGGATGTAATAATTGAGTTTGATGGCAAGAAGGTGACGGATGTCCAGTCATTCCGGATTATGGTTGCCTCAACTCCTGTGGGTAAAGAGGTGAAATTGAAGATTATCCGTGATGGCAAAAAAATAGAGAAGAGTGTCAGGATCGGTGAGATGCCTGAAGAGAAGGTTGCAGTGAAGGAAGAGCGAGGGCTGGAAAAGGAACTTGGGTTGACGGTCGTTGAGCTTGACAATCCCCGTGCCCGTAATTATAATCTGAATGTGAAAGAGGGTGTTTTGGTTATTGATGTGAAAGATGATTCACCCGCCGGAGATGCCGGGATTGAGCCCGGAGATGTGATTGTTGAGATTGGGAATGATAAGATAAAGAATCTTGCCGATTATCGGCAGGCAGTGGCAAGATTAAAGAAGGGTAAGCCGGTTATCTTTCAGATTCAAAGAGGAGAAAGAAAACGCTATGTGGCAGTGACACCTTAAAATATGATTAGACCGGTTAGTGAGCGGGGATTAAGGCAATATTTTGAAGAGGTCGGTAAATATCCACTACTTGATAAAGAAGAGGAAAGTAGATTAGCAAAAAGGTTCAGAGAAAAAAAAGACCAGGAGGCAAAAGAGAAGTTAATACTCTCAAATCTAAGAATCGTTATCTCTATCTGTTCAAAATTTCATAACTGTGGTTTGAGTATGTCTGAGCTCATAAATGCGGGTAATCGTGGCCTCTTACGGGCGGTTGAGAAATATGATGAGAGAAAGGGCTATCGATTCTGCACCTATTCAGTCTGGTGGATAAAAAGGGCAATTTATGAGGCAATAAATGCCGAATTTGGAGTCATCAAAAAGAGTAGATTAGCCCGAAGAATTCAGATGTTTATTGGCAAATTTGTGCAGAATAAGGGTCGGGAACCCACCCTCCAGGAAATAGCCGAGGGGTTGAAAGTTGATACAATGCATGTCAATCGAGCACTTGCAGAGTTGATTCCATTAATTTCCCTTGATTCAGCATTTGAACAGGAAGATGCTGATACACCGTTTATTGAAAAACTACGCCTTGATGAATCAAGTTCAAAATTTTTCGGGCTGGAATCCTTTATTGCCCCAGCACCCGAGGAAGTATTTGAAAAGAAACTGGAAAAGGAAAGCCTGAATGAGGCAATAGGAACACTTCAACCCCGTGAACAGGAGATTATAAAACGGAGTTTTGGGCTTGATGACTACGACTGCCAGAGTCTTGAGGAAATCAGCCGGATAATGAATATCACCAGAGAACGGGTGCGGCAGATAAGGGATAATGCCCTGAAGAAGTTGAAAATGTATCTGCGGATGAAGCGGCGTTAATTTGTTGTATTGTTATAAATCCGCAGTATGAAATTCTAAAGAATTATATACCCAACTCTGTCTACCGGCAGACCAAACTCGGTTGTCATACCCTAAGGATTTAACTGAACCCTGATTAAATCAGGAGAAGGCAAATTATCTTCTTTATAACTCCTCAATGGATATCTCGGTATTCGTATAAATACATATCCCCGCGGCAATTCTTATTGACTCTTCAACAATCTCCCGTGCTGAAAGATTGGAATACTTAATCAATGCCCGGCAGGCAGCAAGGGCATAGGGCGAGCCTGAGCCAATAGCGACAATTCCATCATCGGGTTCAACTATGTCACCGGCACCGGAAACCACATAGGCATGTTCTTTATCAAGGATTGCCAGAAATGCCTCCAGGCGTCTTAGAATTTTGTCCTGACGCCAGTCCTTGGCCAGTTCAACTACACTGCGGGGAAGATTGCCCCGGAACTCTTCCAATTTTGCCTCAAATCGCTCAAAGAGGGTCAGCGCATCAGCCGTGGCACCGGCAAATCCAACGAGGATTTTATCGTTATACATCTTTCTAATCTTTTTGGCATGGTGCTTCATCACGGTTTCCCCGGTGGTTACCTGCCCGTCACAACCAATTGCCACCTGTCCTTTGAATCTTACACCAATAATTGTTGTTCCGTGCATAATTTAAATTATATCCACCAAAATAGCGATGTCAACAAAGGATAATTCTGTATCCCAAAGCCATTAAATTTTTATGACCTTTTTTATCTGGAGTATTTCGCCCCGCGATTCTAATTGAATAATATATATCCCATTGGGCACTCTTTTCTGAGCATTGTCCAGACCAGACCAGATGATTTTGTTTTTCGGTTGCATCGGTAGCGCATTCCATTGTCTGACCAACCTGCCAGTTACATCATAGATTTTCAGACTGATAGACGATGTTTGCCAATTACGGGTAGAAAGTTTTGTATCTTCTATCCCATAGGTAATACTTAATTCGGTAGTAAACGGATCTGGATTGATTTGAAACATTATCCGGGGTAAGTAATGGCGTGCCTCTTCCATTCTACCGAAATTCATATAACTCCCATAAATATCCCAGTCGCCATTTCGGTCGGTTTGCCACAACACCCACAGGCAAAACTCACTCTGGGTCACGACCGGTAGAATATCCCGGGCATAGTGTGTATCAACATATATTGATTCCCATCCGGGTGAATCAAAAAATGTGTAGATATCCTCATTACCATTCCGAATCGAACTGTAGGCCGATACAAGAGGCATCCAGCGGGTTACGGCTATGAAATAAAATGGGCAGGGTGTAGTATCGACTACATTGTTGAAGGTAACACGAAAGGCATTGTTCAGTGAATCATAACCAGTCCGATAGATTTCCCAGTTTCCATCCCGATTGGATTCCCAGAAAACCCATACCCCGTAAGTATAAGAGAAGAAACTATAGACAGCAATCTCTGGATTCAGATCATCGGCGGGGTCGGATGTTATCCGCTGAGCAGTTTGCCATGAACCTCCAATGTATTCATTGTAGTAGACATCTCCATTTTTCTCCCAGACGACAAAGGGGTGTGCGTAACGCAAATTTATCCTGGGATTGAGGTTATCATAGAATGAGTCAAGGGTCACTGACATAGGAGCTGACCAGGTTGTGCCATCATAGTAAGAAGCAAGGATATTTACTGCTTCCGCCATTGGTCCACACTCCCAGACAACCCAGACTGTATCATTAGTAACGCATATTGATGGAGATTTATCATCAAATTGGGAATTGGTTAGCTGATAGGGGGACTGCCAGTGGTTTGTGGTATCCCCCTTTGCCACAAAGATATTCCAGTTTCCCGCACTATTATTCTGCCAGACACACCAGAAACAATTTCTTGAATAATCATAGGCAACACTCGGATTAATGTCTGAAACAGTATTGTTTGTTATTCTAATTGTGTCACTCCAGAATTCGCCATAATTGAAGCGAGAAAATATCTCCCAGTTATTGTTAATGTAAGACTGCCATACCAGACAGGCATAGGGTACCTGGAGGCGGCAGATTTGAGGATTCCTGTCATCAATCCCAACGATTCCTAAATTAATGGGTGTGGACCAGAATTGCAAGGGAAGTATTAATAAAAAATAGGAAGCCATCGAGGTCCTCCTTTCCAAAAATATTATACCCCATTTTATCAATTCGTCAAGGTTGGCAATTCACTTAAAAAGAGGATATCATGCCCCGAAATTAAGGGCATTTTACCTTTACATTAACAGCGGGGAAATGTAAAATTTAGTATTATATTATCCTGGTGGCGGAACCGCAGTTACCTTTGGATATTTGCCATAGATTTTGTAATAAACTTCTGGATAATCTGATTTACTACACAGTAGCCGGCTGGTAACAGGAAGGATCCTTTTTGCCAGTTTTGACATCTTATGCACCGTATCTCTGATATCCCACTGTGCCGTTGGGTCTTCGCGCAGCCTTGAGATGTGGTATAACTCACGCAGATTTAAACTCATCAAGACCCTTTTACGATGGCTATTGGTAAGGATGTAGGAGCCAACACCCGGGTATTTTTTTTCTATTTTATTGTAAAGGGAATTCGTTCTTTCAACAATCTCCATAAAATTTTTTTCTTCACCAATTTCTTTGATTGATTCCGGTATGGTATTTCCCAGCTGGGGGTTATATTCCTGGGCGATGATTGTGGCAATGCGGTGCCTCTTCAACTGGCCAAAAGCGGCAGCTGAGACAGTAAGGGAATAGGTGAGATTGGTAAATTCAAATTCCCTCAGGACTGTATCATAAAGTTCAAGATAATGGCAGGCTTTTTTGAACAATTCCAATTTCTGTTTCTCATTCATTTTTTTGATGATACTCTGACAGCGCTGGTAATCAATATTTTTGATTTTAAACAAGATTGCCGCAAGGACCTTATCATCACCATCCGATGTATAGTCAACAAGACTCACGCCTTCATCAGATAAAACATCACTCCTGCATTTGATCTTTAGTGTGTCTTGATTCTTTCTTGAGAATGCACCATTTATATATTCCCGGAGCATGGGATATGTCAGACGGTCATAGTCATTCGCCTTAAAGAATAAGAGTAGTGAGGGGGCAATCCGTCGGGTGGTGTGGAATAGTTTTTCACCGAGTTGGTTTATCTCTTTTAGTTGATGGCTGGCGAATCGCCGAAGCATCAATTCCAGATTTCGGGCGTTGATTGTTGCACCGAGCTGGGTTTTTGTTGCCAGGGGCAGGATATAGCGGGCATCCTCCTTTGCGAGATTTTCCAGCTGGCGTTTGCCCTTTGGTTCGTTTATTAAGTCTGGAAATTTTTTTTGATTCAGGGATATCAACTTATCTAACAGGTTCAAATAAAAACTTTGTTGAAGTTTAATTAAATTCAAATATTGACCTAAAAGCGAAGGATTTTTCAATTCCTCAGGTATAAAAACGCCCCCCTTGAAGGTGACATAGCGCTGTGATTTCTCGGTATAGGAACAGAGCCGATGCCCTTCCAGTTCTTCAACTGCCCGCCGGGAGATGCCGATGATATCAAAATTGAAGACCGCATGCTCGGCGATTGAGTGGTGGCTCATCTCAAAGATAATCCTTCGATTTGATTTACGGGCATTTTCCACCTCGGTTCTTGCCTCTCTTCTCAGTTCAATTACTGAATTGGGGCTGCGACTTATCCGGGCATACGCTGCAGAGATTGTTTCAGGGGTGAGCGGTATTCCATTATGTTCCTTATTCAGTTCTTTGAGTATTTCTGTATCAACATTATAGCCAGCAAGAAAAACCTTCATATTAAGGGTTATTTTTCAATTTTGTGAAACGTTTTTTAATATCCATTGCCAGAAACTTTAAAGATGAATACATGTCAAGGGCACAGTCCCGATAAAAGGCGAGGTCCCTTCCCACTGGGTCCGGGACTTCATTGTATTTTGTGCGCCGCTTGTATTCCTTCAATAAGAATGTCTTGGCAACCGAATCGGCCGAGATTTCCAGCACCGTCTCATAATGGCGATACTCCATCACCAGTATCAGGTCAGCCCAATCAATAAGTTCTTTATTGATGGGTCGGGAGCGGTGGTTATCAATGGACCCGCCAAATTCCTTTACCACAATCCGGGCATTGGGGGAGGCAGGAAGTCCATCAATTGCGGCTGTTCCAGCGGTCTGGACATCCAGATAGTCTTCTGGAACCATCGTCTTTATTATGCCCATTGCCATGGGACTGCGACAGGTATTACCGGTGCATACAAAAAGGAGGTTAAATTTTAATGAATCGCCAATTATTATTCTTCTTCCATAGACCTTTTCGATTTCCAAAATAGGCACCCTGCCCTTGCGCAAAATTGTTGGTGGGGTTGTGGTGAGGTCAAGGATGGTTGATGGTGCTCCTTTGAGGATACCACCGTCAATTATCAGTTTAATTTCCTTAAAATTATCAGCGATCTCCTGTGGTGTTGTAAAAGGAGGCTGTGCCGAAAGATTTGCACTGGTAACAATAAGGGGATTGTCATAGCAATTCAATAACTTTATGATAAAATGGACATCCGGAATTCTTATTCCAATTTTCTTTTCCGCTGCGTCAATGGGGGCAGCTGGATTTCTTTTTAAGATAAAAGTAATTGGACCGGGCAGAAAATAGTCGATGAGCTTCCGTTTAGTAATAATTGCATAATCGGGGATATTCTTTTTTGATATAAAAAAGGTGTATGGTTTATTATCTCTCTTTTTTAATGAATTCAGTCTTTCTTTTGCACTAACGTAGGTCGCATCTACGGCAAGGCCATAGACGGTATCGGTGGGCAGGGCAATAATCGCTCCCTTTTTCAAGGCGTCAACTATCCTTCCGTAGAATTCTTCCGAATCGTCAATCTTTATTATCATCTTTTATCTTATCTTCCTCTTTCTCTTCATTTTCTTCATTCCAGAACTGCCGATATCCTTGCGGTAATACATTCCCGGAAAGTGAATCTTTTTAATTTCCTCATAGACTTTCTGTTTGGCGATCTTCAGATTGTCCGCTGCGTAGACGACATTAAGTACCCTGCCGCCGGCGGTGATGAGTTTAGAATCGTCCAGTTTTGTTCCGGCGTGGAATAGAAGTGTTTGCGAATCAAGCGGTTCTTTTATCTGGATTTCTTCTCCAACTTTGTAGTCAAAAGGATAACCAGCCGAGGCAAGGACAACACAGATTGACCATAAATTCTTTATTTTAACCTGGAGTTCTTGAACTTGATTTTCAATTACGGCAAGGAAGATGTCAATTATGTCGTTCTCAATTATGGGCATCATTGCCTGGGTCTCAGGGTCCCCGAAACGGCAGTTGAACTCCAATACCTTCGGTCCGGATGGAGTAAGAATAAGTCCGGCATATAAGATTCCTTTATAGACAATACCACAATCATGGAGGGTAAGGATGGTTGGCTGAATTATTACCTGCTGGATAATACTGGTGATCCGCCGATTTGTGGGATATGGGGAATAGGCACCCATCCCACCGGTATTTGGTCCCCGATTGCGGTCGTAGAGTTTCTTATGATCCTGGGCAGATGGCAAATAGGCGATCTTCAAACCATCGGTAAGGGCAAAGACCGAACATTCCTGACCGCTCAAGAACTCTTCAACAACGATCTTTTTCCCTGCCTCACCCAGTTTGTGCTGAACGAATATCTCGTCAATAACCTTTTCGTATTCATTCTTGTTGTTCACAATGAAGGTTCCCTTGCCGCCGGCAAGTCCGGCTGCCTTTACCACAACAGGAAATTCATTTATCGACTTGGGGTATTTTAATGCCTGTGCCGCGCTGTCGTAGATCTGAAATTTAGGGGAGGGAATGCCATACTGGTGCATAAATTCCCGGGCAAAGGATTTATCTGCCTCAATCCGGCTGGCATTCTTTGTTGGTCCGAAAATTTTTAGTCCTCTTTTGTTGAATTCATCAACAATTCCCAGGGCAAGGGGTAATTCCGGTCCCACCACAGTCAGGTCAATGTGATTCTGCTGGGCAAATTGGGCGAGCCCGGTGATATCAGTGGGTAAGATGTTAACACAGGTGGCAAGTTTGGCAATGCCCGGATTGCCGGGCGCCGCATAAATCTTCTTCACCTTCCTTGATTTGTGAATCTTCCAAACGAGGGCATGTTCCCGTCCGCCACTGCCAATGACCAGAATATTCATTTTAGATACCTCCTCGGATATATCAAATCCCTCTCTCCCTGTGGGAGAGGGCAAGGGTGAGGGGGTATTTTATCTTTCACCCCCACCTTTATCCTCCCCCATCAAGGGGGAGGATAAAACTTACGAAATTTAATAATATTTTAAGCACCGTAAATGGTGCATCTGCATTTTTTGAATCACCAATCAATCTTACAGCCCTTTTTCTAATCACCATTTTTATTCCTTTTTCGCGTTACCATAAGTCTTCTAAACAGTGTTTCTAATTTTTGTAGTAGCGAATCAAAAACTTTTTTTTAAATTTGACGAATGTCCAAAATTATTTCGCACATTTTTCATAATCGTTTTGAAGACATCAGGTGACTGTTCAATAACACTACCCAGGACAATGAAATCGGCTCCCGCGTCAAGGATTCGCTGGGCATCAACCGGGGTCTTGATTCCGCCCCCAACGATTAGCGGGATAGATATGTTCTTCTTGACTGCCTTGACAATCTCTACCGGAACCGGCATCTTTGCACCACTCCCAGCCTCCAGATAGATAAACTTCATTCCAAAATATTCCCCAGCCAGGGCATGAGCAATCACAATTTCAGGCTTTGAACGAGGTATGGGTCGGGTGTTTGAGATGTATTCGGCTGAGGTAAAACTTCCTGATTCAATAAGGATATAACCAACAGGAATTACCTCAATATTGTATGACTTTATTAAAAATACTGCCTTAACCTGTTCACCAATCAGAAATTCGGGATTTCGACCGCTGATCAGCGATAAAAAGAATATGGCATGGGCAGATGGGGAGACCTGATGCGCACCGCCCGGAAAGATAATTATTGGTACGTTGGCTTTTTTCTTTACAGTGGCAACGAATCTGTCAAAATTGGGGGAGATCAGGAGGGAAGAACCGATTAAGATTGCCTTAACACCTTCTTTGCTCGCCAATCGGGCAAGGCTACCGGCAGCTTTTATTGACATCCGGTCCGGGTCAAAGAGGGCAAAGACCCCGGGTTTTGACCGCTTCAGTCTTTCGTAGATTGCTGGCATTTCTAAATTATAATCACTTTTCGGATAAAAATCAAGGGTACGATTTAAATCAAAGAAAATAATCTTACCGAGATTGGGTTATTTAATCAAAATAGCATATCTTACCCAAAACTTTTAAAACATAGGCACCCCTGGATATACTCTATCCGAAAGGAGTGCCTATGATTACCATAAGTATTCCGGAGGAAGTATACACCATGAAAGCCAAAAGGTCAATAATTAAAAACAATGCCTTGCTTTATCGCAAGGCATCAAAGAAACAGAGAAAAGAAATCCTTTGTGCGCCTTTATCAGTGAGAATCAATCATGGATACTATCAGGCATCAGCCAACAAGTGCTTGCTGGATTTTCCAGGGCGAAAAGAACTGATTTAAAGCCACTCCACCATATTCCCGCACACATCAAAGAACTTATCTCCACCATCAGCCCGGCGACGATTGAGCAGCTATTAAAACCCATAAAAGACCAATACAACTTGCCTATCGGTATCGTCCCCATCCCTGTGCTACGGACTGGACTGAAGTGCGGGCTACGTTCGCGGCCTTATCATAAAAACGACAATCCGGTGGTGGAGAGTCGGAATTTTACCCTGGTTCGTGCCCATGTTGGTTATCGGCGGTATGATACTGATGCAGAGTATGAAATCCTGGCTGAATTATGTCCATTACTATCAATGCTACACAATTATTTTATGCCGACGATGATGTTAGTTAAGAAGGTGCGTGTGGGTGGTAAGGTTTACAGGACTTATAACATTGATACACCTTATAATCGGGTTTTAAATTTACCCGATGTTTCGGAAGAGAAAAAGCAGATGCTGCGTGAGCGTAAGGCAGCGCTTTCATATCCTGAGTTACTACAAAGAATTCTGGAAAGATTCTTATCTTTTTCCACTGGTGAATGATGGATTGAAGATTTTCTCCCGTGGTCAGTTATACTGGTAAGAATAAACAACAAGAATGTGATTTAACATTCTGGATTGACAAATCAATAAAATTGTATAGAATTAGACTTAAATCGGGGCCGTAGCCCAGTTGGGAGAGCGCTTGACTGGCAGTCAAGAGGTCACGGGTTCAAGTCCCGTCGGCTCCATCAGTCTAAATTAAGAAAAAGGAGCAGAGATGAAAAATTTTAACGCTCAGAATAGCATTAAAATGTTGTGTGGGTTACTGGGATTTCATTATTCGGATTATGGATTTATCCGCGTGCTGGTCAGCGGTGCCTTTTTGGTATTCATATTGGCTATGACCATTGCAGGATGTGTTGCAAGTCAACCGGTTAAGCCAACCGAGACCGAGACAGGCGCGGATAATAAACTCAAGGCAGAAGAAGAGTATTCTATTGGTTTTGAGTATATAAAACAGGGTAAGTATGACGATGCCATAGTTCATTTTAATGAATCTACCAAATTATGGCCCAAATTTTATGCGGCGTATATCGCCCTTGCCCAGTGCTATAGAGGTAAGAGAGATCTGGTAATGGCGGAATCACTCTATCATCAAGCAAAGCGGATCGACCCGAAGGATACAAGGGCTTATGAGGGGCTCGCCGCCCTTTATACCGAGCAGAAGAAGTATGGTGAGGCAATAAGTGAATATCAAACCGCCTTGATGTTCGATTCTACCAATGTCAATATTTTAAATGGACTTGCCTTTATTTATAGCAAAACCAAAGATTATGAAAAGGCATTGTCACTCTATTCCAAGAGTATGCGTTATGAACCGGAAAACCTCTCGACGATCAAGGCAATTGCCAATATATATGTAGAGCGGGGTGAACCGGAAAAGGCAATCACCTATCTTGAAACCCTCAAGGAGAAAAGGCCTGAGGCAATAGATGTTCGGGAACTTCTGGCAAAGACCTATCTTGACTTGAAGCACTATGATAAGGCAATTGCTGAATACTCTTTTTTAATTTCCAAAAAGCCAGATTTTTATTTCTATCACCTGCAATTGGGTTTGATTTATAGCCGGCAGAAGAAATATCAGAATGCGGAAAGAGAATATCTGGAGGCAAGAAAACTTGCCCCCAATGACCCGCTTCCTATCCTTTATCTTGCCGACTTGCAGATTATGCGGGGTAAATTGGGTGAAGCCGAGAATACCATAAGGGAGGCAATGAAAATTTCTTCAGATAACAATTATGCCTATGTCCTCTTGGGTGATATTTATGAACGAAGGGGATTCCAGTCAAAAAGTGCCTGGGATAAAAAGAAGGGGAAGTCAAACATTCAGACTGCAAAGACCGCCAGAAATTACCTGAATCAGGCTATCGGTTATTATTCAAAGGCGCGGGATAGTGAAGATTTTGCTTCTTACGCCGCAACTGAAATTGAGAGGTGCAATAACTGGATTAAACAACTTAATGAGGACATATGGTTCTATGAGGGAGGGAAGAAATGAATTCCCGGGGAATATCCGGTTTTGGAATTATTTTTATTATCATCGTCCTTCTGGTTATCGGGTATGTCGGTTATCAGATTTTTCGCATTCAATTTACCTATTCCGCCGTGAAATCAAAGGTTGAAGATGCAGTTGAATTGGGCCCCCTCAGAAGCGATGCCGATATTATCAATGAACTCTTAAAGGATTTTGAGGAAATGAATGTCCATCTTGACCCGGCATATGACACAATTTACATTGACCGTGGTATTCCAGACTCTTTTCGCATTTATGTAGCCTATAACGATTCTTCAAGTATCTTCGGCTATATGTACCGCCGCCATCTTATTGTGGATGTAATAATGCCGATTCGGGCAGGACTATGATACTCCACAAACCGGTATTGCTGCTCAATCAAAATTACGAACCACTGACGGTATTGAAACTAAAAAGGGCTATTACCCTGCTTTTTTTAGGAAAGGTTGACCTTATTGAAAATGATGATAAGAATATAATTCATTCAATGAGTTTAAACCTGCCTGCACCATCGGTTTTGAGGTTGAGGTATTATGTGCAGATAAAGAGAAAGGATATTCCATTAACCAAAAAGAATATCATAAAAAGGGATAACCATACCTGTCAGTATTGTGGTAAGAAGACCGGGATCATGACCACCGATCATATCATTCCCAAGGCCCTGGGTGGTGAAGAGACCTGGGAGAACTTAGTTTGTGCCTGTTTAGAATGTAATAATCGTAAGGGAAACAGAACCCTCCAGGCCGCCGGTATGAAATTGCTGAAGAAGCCTAAAAAACCTAATTATTTCACCTTTGTCCTGCGCGAGATTGGTAATCCGGATGAACGATGGCGGCCCTATCTGTTTCAATCTTAACAAAAATTCAACACATTGGAAAAAATCGTCAGCGTAAATTTTAATAATTTATGTCCGTTTTCTTATTTTTTTTATTAAATAATATGCCTCCTCAGTCATTTACCATAACGGTTACCGGTAATCATTACTATTCAGAGTCATATTTAACCGGCGGAAACAGAAGATTCAAGAACCTCAAACAGGTGGAAAGGCTTATTAAAAGAATTCTTGAATATTACAATAACGCGGGCTTCGCCTTTTGCCGGATTGAGCCCGAAGTGATTTATGAAGACAGCACAGGCGGACAGGTGGTGTTGAGAGTTGAGGAGGGCGAACGGGTAATTATCAGCGATTATATCTTCAGGATAAAAGGAAAGACCGATATTTCACAGTTACGCCGATTTCTCCGCCTTAAATTGTCGGATTACTTTTCATTAAAAGAGTTGAATCGGGTCAAAGAGAAGATAAAAAGGAGCGAGCTCTTCAAGGATGAAAAGGAAGAGATTATAAAAAAAAATGGTCAATACTACATTTTTTTTGATTTATTGGAGGACAAAACCGATTTCATTGCCGGTGCTGGTTCACTTGCCCAGAACAGGGCAAATTTCGCAATTAGTCTATTTTCAATTAACTTCTTTGGTACACTGCGTCAGTTAAGATTCGATTTTGAATCAAATCTTGCACCGGAAGAGAAAGACATTCCGAGAAGGCACTTTCAGGTTGGTTTTACTGAGCCGGTCATTATTGCACCGGTTACTTTCAAGACAAATCTGATTCTGGATACCAGGGACACCTCGCGATTGTCATTCATTGAGGCACGCCTTGTCTCACCGGTTACCGATTATCTTAGTCTTTCCCTCTTTTCGGGTATAGAGATGATTTCGTATCCTTCTCAAATTAACCCTGAAGATTTTACAAATACCCTATTGGGTTTAGGGCTTGAATTTAACTATAATTTTCAGGGTCTATCCACCAATCAAAAATTGGATTTTGATTATCTCATCCGCGCTAACGAAAGATACCGGTTCAAGTATGACGGAGAATTTACCTTCTTTTCAATCTCCTTAAGACCCCACTGCTGGTGGGTGAAGACCGAAGCTTTTGATGATTTTGACTTTTACCGCCTGGGTGGAGCCCAAACTTTGAGGGGTTACTGGGAGGAGGAGTTTATTGTTCGCGAGTTTGTGCTCTTCAATATTGAATACAAAAGGTATCCCATATATCCAATCTTTGATCTCGCGTTTACGGATGATACTCTTTTATATTCTTATGGTTTGGGAATTGATGCAAGTACGAATCTCGGTGCAGCATCGTTGATATTTGCCTGGCCAAGAAATGCAAAGTTTGGGGATGGGAAAGTTCATTTTCTCTTAAAAAAGGGATTTTAGATTTTATAAGGGGGTCTTTATGCTTTTGTTAATTTTATTCTGTGCCATAATACCGCTTGATTCACCACTAATGATCTCCCTGGAATATCTCCAGGTACGGGGACTGGTGGAAACTCCGTTAATTAAACCCTATGAATTTTTTGCGGTTACGCTGGAAATTCAGAATCTTCTCGTTAAAGATGATTTCAGTCGTTTAGACCAGAAGTTTATTTCACTATGGGGACCATTCGCGGCCAAGTCGTCCGATTTTTATACACTCTATCACCTCTATGGAGATGTATACTATTTTAGTGACTACACATATTCTGGCAACATTTCCTTCATGCTATCGGGGAGAATCATAAATAATGTTTCATATAATCAGGGTTTGAAATTTAGATTTGGCTCCCCAATCGACAGCACTGGTCCGAAACCCTGGAAGGACTTTGCCCAGGGTTACCTAAACGAAGGTAACCTGAGAATAGCCAATGAGAGAATTGCCTTTATAGTTGGCCGCCGGAACATCTTTCTTGGACCGGCAGATGAATATAGCCTTTTACTTTCGCCTGTTTCTGAAGGTTACGATGGTTATCTCTTTTTATATAATGGTAAATACTACGAATTTTCTACTACATTTTCAATCCTTGATATTGAAGAAGAAAGGTTCATAGCAACCCACCGCCTGGGTTTGAAATTGAATTCCTTTAGGCTGGGATTTTCTGAGGCGATCCTGTGGGGAAACCGTCTTGAGCCGGTATATATTAATTTTTTTCTACCCTATTACCTTAGCCAGTGGGGGATAGACAAAAATGATAATATTATGTGGTGCTTTGATGGGGCATTAAACTTTATGAATACCTACCTTTATGGAGAATTTTTAATTGACGACTATCAATATAGTGAGCCGCCACCCGGCTATACCGAATATCCCCATAAACTTGCCTTTCAAAGTGGTATGAAGGCGATTATCAGCGATGTATTCTATTTCCGATTGAGTTATACATTCGTTGACAAATGGGTCTATAGCCATTGCATACCCCAGAATATCTATCAGCGGGACAGTATCTGCCTCGGCTTTCCAATGGGCAACGATGCTGACCGAATTTCAATTCTCTTAAAATTCCTGATTCCTTCCGGTATCTTTCCTAAGTTAAATTTAGAATTTTATAGAAAGGGGGAGGGTAGTATCTTTTTGCCCTATGAAATAGAGCGGGGACCAGCCTATCCTCCGTTTCCTTCCGGTATTGTGGAGAGTTGTTTGACAATTACCCCTGGGCTTGACCTTTTTTATGGCTCAAGATGGTATTTTGGTATAGAGGGGGGAAAAAAATATTATAAAAATTTTGGACATCAAACAGGGAATGAAAAAGAAGGCAGGATTTTTAATTTAAAGGTTTTTGTCTTATTGTAGTCCTTGCCTGTTGACTTTTTCTTATTTTTGACTATCATTTGCTATATGCTATTTATCTTCTTATTTAACTTCTGGGCGGGTATTGAGACGGGATTAGTCCAGCCGGTTTTTGGTCTTGACATCAACCACCAGGGGGGGCTTGTCTACAGGATATTTTGTGGAAGGGATTTCAATATCAGTAGTATAAACCTTGGTTTCAATGGTTCCTATTATGCGGGCAAAAATGCTGGTTATTCATTTATGACCTCTGGTTTCAGGATTGAAATGTTCAAGTTCAGGTGGCGCTATTCACCATATTTTGGTTTTGGTATTGATTACATAGAAAGAGAATTGCGGGGTAATAAAGAGTGGGGACTGGGGTTTGCCTACAGTCTTGGTATTAAGGTAAATTTCCATTTTGACCAGGTAAATATCTACCCGGCATTATTTTATGCTGGTCTAACCGATTTTAAAACTGCTGCAGGCACTTTGGGTTTGAAACTGGGCATAGGATATGAATTCTAATTTCGGGCGGTACTTAAAATTATGGTATCAGTTAATTATTCTTCTGTTATTTGTCTTTTGTGAAAACCACATTATTGAACGCTCCACCGGTGATTACTTTCCGACTGAAGAAGGAAACTGGTGGTTTTACAGCAATAGTGACCTGTACCAACCAAAGACCCTTGAGGTGAGCGTGGAACCAAAAGATACACTTTTGGAGATTGAATGCTATCCCTTCAACTACTCAGGAGACTTCCATTATTTTGCCATTGACCAAAATGGTGTTAAGGAATATATAAAAATTGTTCAGAACTACGGGGGGAATGATTATATAATATTAGAGGGATTTATAAGACGGCTTGAGTTGCCATTGGTCAGAGGTAATCTTTTTATTGATTCCCTCGTTGATTCACTGGACTTTTTCGGTGAGTGGATAAAGGGAAGTTATAAAATTGAGGGATATGTGTCGGACTATATAGTAGATAAACTATATGGCACAATCTATAAAGTAATCCGGACTACTGTCCAGACGATAAGGACGGCCGATTCCGCATTTACCAAGGAAGAATACCTTGAAGAATACTACGCACCGAATATCGGACTGATAAGATTCAAGACAGGAGAGGATGAGTTTAAGCTCACCGATTACAAACTCAATTAAAAATAACATTTCTTGCTTATCTTTTCAACCGAAGAACATCCTTATAGAGATCTATGAGCGATTATATAATAGATTCGGTCCCCAGCACTGGTGGCCCGCTGACTCACCATTTGAAGTAATGGTCGGTGCAATCCTTACCCAGAATACGAACTGGCAGAATGTTGAGAAGTCAATTCGGAATATAAGAGAGGCCGGTCTTCTGGATGCGAGGCTTTTATTGAAAAATAAAAAGAAAATTCCCGAACTGGTGAAGCCCTCGGGTTACTATCGATTAAAGGCAGAGCGGCTGGTAAATTTTCTCCAGTTTTTTGTCAACAAATATGATGCCGATGTTGATAGATTAAAGAAGATCAAGACGGAAAAACTGAGGCAGGACTTACTGGGCGTAAAGGGTATCGGTCCTGAGACTGCCGATTCCATTTTGCTTTATGCCCTCAATCGGCCGGTTTTTGTAATTGATGCCTATACCCGACGCATCTTCATCCGGCATAAAATAATTGACGAAAGATTTAAATACGAAGAGATACGGAAGTTCTTTGAAGAAAATCTTCCCGCTGATTTCAGGCTCTATAATGAATACCACGCCCTTTTAGTCAAATTAGGTAAAATTTTTTGTAAGAAGAATGAACCCCTTTGTAATAGCTGTCCTTTATTCAATCTTTTCTCAAAGCCCTGATGGTACGATCCAGGGTGTCTATCTCAATCCCTATCAGGCATCCAAGAAGGACTACCTCGAGAAGATCTTCCTTATTGCTGATTCAGGATATATAAACACGATTGTCGTTGATTTAAAGAGTGACTACGGCTATCTCTGTTATGAATCAGAAATCCCACTGGTAAGAGAACTGGGGGCATTCAAAAGATACATTGACCTTGATTATCTTATAAAAAATTGTCAGGAAAAGAATATCAAACTAATTGCCCGAATTGTCTGCTTCCGGGATAATTATCTCGCCCTTTATGAAGATTGCGGGATAAAAAATAGAGATGGAAATATCTGGTATGATCGTACCAAAACTGCCTGGCTAAATCCCTATAACAAAAAGGTCCACCGCTATCTTATCAGCATTATTGATGAAATCCAGAAAAAGGGTGTTAATTCATTTGCCCTTGATTATATCCGTTTTCCCACTGATGGTGATTTAAGCAGTATAATCTGGCCGGAAGGTGATGGACCAAGGTATAAGCCGATCATCCAATTTTTAGGAGAACTAAAGAACCAGGTTAGAGGGGCTGAGATTGGGGTCTGTATATTTGGTTATTCAGTCTGGTATGATTTAAAGAATGAAGGACAGGAGGTATCAAAATTTGGCCCGGTTGTTGATGTTGTGTATCCGATGCTATACCCTTCCCATTTCCATCCTGGTTTCAAAAGAGAAGTTTCTGAATACTGGCGAAACTACTGGATTTATTTTGATTCCGTTGAAGAGGCATTCAAAAAACTGCCGCGCCGGGTTAAGGTAATTCCCTTTGTTCAGGGGTTTGACCTTTATGCCGAAAATTATAATTACGATTATATATTTTCTCAGATACTTGGCGCAATCTGCGCTGATGCGGATGGCATACTAATCTGGAATGCCGCGAGCAATTACTCTACTTCTTTTTTCCCTTTGAAGTGGGCACATAATTTAATCCAATACCAATTCGCTCAGAATAGCCTAAATATCCGTAGGAGAGACCTACTGCGCCAATATCAAGATACCACCCTGGTGTTATCATTATCTCAATGGCAAAACCAAATGAGAACCCCGATACCCCCAGGTCCTGATAACCGGTCTGAAACCCAGCCATTAAGGAAAATCCGGAGATTTGTGATTCCTGACCAAATATTGCCTTGGTAGCACTCTTCATTATCTCGGGTTCACGAATGAAGATTTCGGTTCCGACGGAAAATGTCGGTTGATAATCGGGATAGATTGAATAGTCCAGGGCAAGTGTCCAGTGGTTTTCTCGGAAAGGTATCTTGATTGCCAGTCCCTGTCGGAAGTTGACCGGGGGATATTCCCATTTACTGATAAATTTCCTGGGTGTACCGACATTCTTCAAGACACTCCCGATGTAGATAAAATTTATCGGGTTCAGGATAATACCGAAGTCGCAGAGGACACCATAGGCACTCTCATCATATAACTGACTGCGTACAATCTTACCACAACCACCGAAGGAAAGCAGTCTTCTTTTGCCTATTCCATTGCCATAGCCGACATTCAAGAGCATATCATAATTACGGAACTCTGAACCCGGTTCGCCAATCTCACTATACTCTATATCCTTTGCAGTAAGATAGGAAATTCCAACCCCGAGGCCGCCTGCTTTTTTACCAAGCAGGATTGATGAAGTAAGATTGTAATATTGCCAAGTTGAGAGATGGGACATTGCCATTCCTGAGACATAATAACTATTTACTATTCCGAGTCCGGCTGGATTCCAGAATACCGCATTGCCATCATCACTGAGGGCAGTAAAGGCATTGCCCATAGCCACGGGTCTAACACCCACGCCAAGTTTTAAGAATGTATAACCGGTTGCACCCGGTTGCCAGATCTGGGTCGTCAGACTTAGCAGGATAATTAAGTTATACATTATTTAAATCGGTCTTTCAATTTATTGAGAACCTGGGGCAGGGTGGTATATTCCATATCACTCAGTGGTAGGCGCTGGGGTTCAAATGGACCGTGCCGGCGAATGTAGTCCGCGATCTCATTTGCCTTCTGCCTGACATGGTCATAACTGGGGTCTGCAAACATATCACGCGGTCCAATCAATGTCCCATTGGCAATCTGAAAACCGAGGGCAATAACTCTGGGTGGGCCATCAAACCGGGTTGGATTGGCATCCTCTACCGAGACGGGCATAAATGGTCCCCAGTGTGAACCGCGCATCCAGCCGGTAACCATATAAGGTAAGGAGAATGGTTCAAGGACTTCACCTACAGCCGGCAGTCCGCTCTGGCACCGCACAATCATCACCGGATCATCCTTACCCACATATCTCCCCGCAATCAAATTTACCCTCTGGGTTGAAGTAGTTGCCGCAATCGTCCCATCTTTTTTATAGACATTCTTTATTATATAATGTTCGGAGGCACCAATAAGGCATAACAAATCATACATATCTTCCGGGGTATTCAATCTTGCATTCTTATCCTGAAAGACATCGTGTACCTCAAAGACAAAGCCATCATGCATACTCGGGTCAATGACAAGTCCAATTGTATTAAATGGGTCGGCAAACATCTTAAAAAGGGGATAGTTCCAGGCACCCGGTGAGGTCTTGTCCGCGGCAAAGATAATAACCGGCTCGCTCTTTCGTTCTTCAAAGGTCATCTCAGCACAGCCCGGTCCCATTCCCTTGACATTCCCGGAGAATGCATCAGTAAGCAGGTCCTGTCCGGCACCATAGAGTTTCAGTTCCTTTGCCAGATTGGTGCATTCAACAAATGTATCCCAGGCAATCTTATGGATTTCGTTAGAGTCGTTACCCAGACGATGGCTCATTATCAGTTCCAGGTCGTCACCACAATGGGTGACATGAAAATCAACGATAACACCTTTCTTTTTCTGTTCGTCAAGAACTTGCATTGCCCTGGTTATGATATTGGGATGCATACTTGAATGTCCCACATATCCACCAATATCGGCCTTAATTATGCTTAAGGTTATTGCCATTTTTCCTCCTCAATCATTGAGGAACTATTATATAAATTATAACCCCGATGTCAATATCACTAAGACCTGGTTACTACTCACTTTTTTCTGCCATTTGATAGGAGTTTTGATTCTACCGGATTAAGGTGGGGGTGGAAAATCAACAATCCTTTCAAATATTGCCAACTTAGGTTTCAAAAAGTAGGGAGGGTCAATAGAGGGAATATTGACATCTAAATTAGAATCAGTAGACTTATCATCTATGCTCGGGCTATTGAAAAAGAGGGGTCTGGTCTTTCTTGCCCTTTCCAGTGGAGTCTCTCAACTCGGAGACCGACTTACCCATATGGTCATCATTACACTCATCGGTGCCCAGTATCCGGGAAAGGTTTCTGCTTTCAGTGAATTCGCCATTACCTTTTCTCTGCCCGTAATAATCCTTGCGCCGTTCGTGGGGGTTTTGGTGGACCACTGGAATAGACAAAAAATTTTATTCCGCTGTCACCTGATTCAATCAATTTTAATCTTCCTTACCCCAAGTTTTATATTAATATCCAAAAGCCTCATCCCAATCTGGATTCTGGTTTTTGTCTTTTTTGCCCTTGATGTCTTTAACAATACCGCAAAGAATGCAGTGGTTCCGGACCTGGTAAAATATGATGAACTCGTAGGAGCAAATTCCCTGATCATTACCATTGCCAGGATTGCTACATTTTTTGGAATGGTCGGTGGTGGATATCTGATTAAATGGACCGGCTGGCGATTGGGATTTTATATTGATGCCTCTACCCATTTTGTAGCGGGTTTACTGGCACTGGGAATGGGTACATGGGTAATGTTTGAACCGGCAGTAAAGATGGGATTTTCACTCCATAGGGAATTAAAAAAATCCTTCAGGATTTTCTTACTGGACTTGAAGGAGCTGGGCGAGTTGTTATTAAAGGACCGCGTCGTTGATTTTGTCCTGATTTCAGTATTTATCCTGCCATTTTCCGCAGGGGTTGCCTACACCGTAATTATATACTTAATTCAGCAGGAATTCGGTATGGGCACTGCCGGTGTGGGCTGGATGGGTGGGATTATCGGAACCGGTATGTTTACCGGCGCAGTTATCATCGGCTTTTTAGGACGAAGGATAAGTCGGGCAAAGATAATAATCTGTAGTATGAGTATTCTTGCCCTCTTCTTTATAGTTGGACCATTTTTTGTTAATCCGGTTTTTCTTTATGTAATTGCCTTCATCACCGGTATGGTCTTCTCTTTTATTGGTATTGCCCAGGATACAATCTTGCAGGAAGATGTAATGAAGGGAATAAGGGGAAGAATATTTGCCACCAAGGAATTTATTGTCAATCTTGCCTTTCTCATCTGTGCGGTTAGTATCGGATTCGTCTCAAGTATATTGAAACCTTATGGAATTTTACGAATTGTGGGCGCAATTATTGCCATAATTACAGTCTTATCATTCTTTATAAATCTTTCCATACCGGCAGAGATAAGAAAGAAGTTGTAGTAAGGAGGTTGTTGATGAAATATCGTAATCCATTTCCAACCGTTGATATAATCATTGAGACACCCCAGGGCATCGTTTTGATTAAAAGAAGAGACCCACCATACGGCTGGGCATTGCCGGGTGGGTTTATTGAATATGGTGAGTCGGCCGAATCAGCAGCAGTCCGTGAGGCAAAGGAAGAGACAAATTTAGATATCAAAGACCTGCGCCAGTTCCATACCTATTCCGAGCCGGACCGGGATCCTCGGTTTCACACCATCTCGGTAGTCTTCATTGCCCGGGCTGATGGAATTCCCCGGGCCGGTGATGATGCAAAAGGCATCGGATTATTTACTGCAGAAAATTTACCTGAAGACATTGCCTTTGACCACCGCAGGATTCTTGAGGACTATTTTAGATATAAATCCTAATCACAAAACTCTCCAGATATTCAGAAAGAGATTCTCTGACTCCCGTTATATGGTAATTGGGTTTAGGTTTGTAGATTGGATAGGGATATATAATTTTGACTATCTTATCAGTATCAGTTTCTTTATCGCTTCAATTTTCTGTTGTGAACCTGTGGGTTGTAATACCATCTTCACAAAGTAGACCCCGCTTGACAGGTCGTTTATTTCAATCTTATGCCTTCCGGGCAGTATATCTCCCAGATTTATCTCCCTTGTCAATCGCCCCACCACATCATATACATAAAGGACCAGTCTGCCCTTTTGATTTAATGCGCAGATTAAATTAATGTTTCGGGCAGGATTGGTGGTGATAATCAATCCATTGGTGAGATCCTTACGAAGATTCTCTGCTATATCGGTGTGGATATAAGATTGGCACAGAAGCCAGGTATTGGGGTCAAACTCAATGGAGTCCACATCCTGACTTACCAGCAGTTGGAGATTGGTCACGGAACTGTTAATCGGAATATTCAATAATGAATCAACATTTCCCATATGGATTAGAATCTGAACCGGCATATGAAAAACCGGTGGGGCATTGGTCTGGTCTTGATGAATGCTAATATTCAAAAGATAATTGCCGCCTGCTGGCTGACAGTCCCAATAGACATTATAAACCGGATAACCCTGGTCATAGACCCATTCATCAAAGAACCAGGTCAGGTCAGTTCCATATGCCTGACTGAAGATATTTTTTAAATCTTCGGTGCTGGCACAACCATATTCAAAGGAGTCGCGATAGACACTCAGGGTATTAAAAAACGCTGTGGGATTTAGGTATCTGAGCATATGTAATACCCAGGATCCCTTGCAATAGGTATGCCCCCAATTAAACAGTTCACTCAATGGTGGGTCATAAATTGGGTGGCGCCACTGGGCATCGTCGTTGAAATAGTCCTGCCGCCTTGATTCCATTGTCGCAATAAAATATTCATAACCAAACCTGAACCAGTTATAATTTGCATCGCTGTATGTTGCAAATCCCTCGTTTAGCCAGATATCCCGAAAGTCAATACAGGTTACCATATCTCCCCACCACTGGTGGGCAAGTTCGTGTGCCATACCATTTTCTGAGCTGTTCAATACCCACCAGCGATGGATTGTGGTCTGCTGTTGATGCTCCATTCCGCCCCAGGCAAAGGGATAGACTGCATCCTGACCATAACGGTCAAATGGATAATCACCATAAAGGGAGTCAAATAGGTACATTGCATCAGGTAGATGGGAAAAGGCATATAAGGACTGAATGGAATCCTCGGGCCAGATAAAATGTCTAAGCTCTACTGAGTCCCCATCCGGGTCGTGATACCACTGGGACCATTTTGCAAATTTTGAAATACCGAAGTGTATCAGGTAGGTGGTAATTGGCCTTGTCTCTTCGTAGGTCCAGGTCTTTGTTCCATCCGGGTTATTAACAACACTCAAAAGATTCCCATTGGCACAGACGACAAATGAGTCCGGGGTAGTTACCTTTATGATACACCCCTGGTCAGACTTGTCAAAGGGTTCGTCAAAACATGGCATCCAGCGTCTTGCATCCCAGGGTTCACCCAGGGTATAGGCAATGGAATGCAAGGTGTTGCTATTATAATTTTTAGGCCAGTAGCAGAATCCAGTCTGGTAATTCGTCACACCCCAGGAGCCGTGATAATACACATAGATACTAAAAGAGTCACCATAGTTGTAAGTCTGGGGCAGATTGATATGCAGAGTCTCGCCCGCTGTGGAATATGTTACAGTTTGATTATCAACCATTACCGAATCAATCGTCAGGGTATAACTGTGCAGGGTTGCTACATTCAGTCCATTGGTATTACTCCGGCATTTGATTTTATTAAGCCCGTTGAGTGTACGGCCGGTCATCGGAACATTAACATCAAGTTCATATTTCAAAACATCGTATGAGTGGAGTGATTCTGCCCGAAAAGGAACAAAATCATTCCCTAAATAGATATATTTTGCCTCACAGACCTGGAAGGTCCATTGAGAATAAAGAATCAAGAGAAGTAGCATCTTACCTCCTTATAAGTAAAGTGGGTGTTCGGAAATTCCGAAACACCGCATTTTCCGTCATTTGCGAAGCGCTCATTCTTTTAATTACCTCCATCGTTTTATCCCCCACCCTTGAGG
>JBDRWI010000022.1:0-33390 GCA_039802265.1 Caldifarciminota bacterium
CACCACAGTGTGGACTATATCTTCATCCAGTTTCACGGTTCCTTTTTATCTGGAGGAGTTGATCTCTCTTTGTGGTATTCATTGAAAGTGCAATCTGTAGTATTTCATCAAATCCATCTTCAGTCAGATGTCTACCCTGCTGGATTAGTTCCACAACCTTTTTAAATTTTAGAAAATCAATACGTTTTTTCGTTCTCAAGGGATAACGGGTAAAAAACTCGCAGATTTTGCCCAGATTCGCTATCTTTCTCACCCTGTAGCACCATCTTTCATCGTGATTCTTCCTTACCACACCAAATCCGAAGAATTTCTTTAAGCCGTATAATACATCCTTATCGCGTAGATGCTGAACTACCGTAAATTCCGGCAGAATCTGATAGCCTATCTTCATCTCCGGATGCCTCAGGAAGGAGATGTGGAAGCAACCTTCTCCATCCACAAATCCAGCAATCCATTCCGGGCTTAATTCCATCACTCCTCCTTGAAACTGGATGCCTGGCGTATAGTCTCTGAGGAACTCCTTTATCAGGATTTCCTGCGGGTTGTCCAATCCTTGACTTTGTTACGGATTGTCATCCAATCTCGTATTCAAGGCTCTAAGGAGTTTCCCGCATATAGCCAAGTTCAGGCAACGCTCGTTACCTTAGGACCGTTAGAGTTACGGCCGCCGTTTACCAGGGCTTCAGTCGGAAGCTTCACCCTGAGTTGCCCCAGGATTAACTTCCTTCTTTAACCTTCTGGCACCGGGCAGGTGTCAGTCCCTATACTTTGCCTTACGGCTTAGCAGAGACCTGTGTTTTTGTTAAACAGTCGCGAGAGCCCTTTCACTGCGTCCCACAATTGCTCCACTTGCGTGGAGATTGCAGGAACCCCATCTCCCGAAGTTACGGGGTTAGATTGCCGAGTTCCTTAACAAGGGTTCACCCGAGCACCTGTGGATATTCACCTCGCCCACGTGTGTTCGTTTCCGGTACGGACATCCTGAATTTCTCCCATAGAGGCTTTTCTCGGCTGAATCTCGAGGTGGGTTTATGGCCTTTTGGGCCTCCCCATCATACCCCAGGGTTAAGAACCTCCGGATTTGCCTGGAGATTCCCCTGCGGTATTTGGATCCTGTATTCCAACACAGGAACCACCTCTACCATCAGCGTCCCCCCATAGGTGGTAACGAAATTCAAGATGGTAGCCGAATATTGACGGCTTTCCCATCACCTACGCCTTTCGGCCTCAGCTAAGGATCCGACTAACCCTGGGCGGATTAACCTTCCCCAGGAAACCTTGGGCTTACGGTGTCCAGGTTTTTCACCTGGATTATCGCTACTCGTGCCGGCATAATCACTTCCGCCTCGTCGACCCTATCTCACGATAGGGCTTCAACCTACTGCGGAACGCTCCCCTACCCCTCCTGACCCGAAGGTCAGGAAGCCACAGCTTCGGTGGTTGGCTTAAGCCCCGATAAATTTTCGGCGCAAGACAACTCGGCTGGTGAGCTGTTACGCACTCTTTAAATGATGGCTGCCTCTAAGCCAACATCCCAGATGTCTGAGTCGTCTCACATCCTTTCCCACTTAGCCAACTCTTGGGGACCTTAGCTGGTGGTCTGGGTTATTCCCCTTTCGGCGATGAAGCTTATCCCTCACCGCCTCTTTCCTGGACTGTGGAGTAATAGCATTTGGAGTTTGGTTAGATTTGAACCCCGAAGGGTTCTCCTCTATTCAGAGCTCTACCACTATTACTAAACATCCAAGACTGCCCCTAGAGGCATTTCGGGGAGAACCAGCTATCACCCGGTTTGGTTAGCCTTTCACTCCTACCCACAGTTCATCCGAGGATATTTCAACATCCACCGGTTCGGGCCTCCTCCAGACTTTCATCTGGATTCACCCTGACCATGGGTAGCTCACCGGGTTTCGGGTAATACCCCGACCTACTAATACGCCCTATTTGGACTTGGTTTCCCTACGCCTACCCCCGACACCTTCATGCCGGGGTTAAGCTCGCAGGTCAGGATAACTCGCCGGCCCATTATGCAAAAGGTACGCAGTCATTCAACGCACCTACCCGATTACTCAGGTAGGGGTCAAACTCCTGCTGATTGTAGGCGCATGGTTTCAGGTTCTATTTCACTCCCCGCCAGGGGTTCTTTTCACCTTTCCCTCACGGTACTGGTTCACTATCGGTCGTCCAGTGATATTTAGCCTTACCCAGTGGTTTGGGCAGATTCACACAGGATAACCTATCCCGTGCTACTTGAGAATCCAGCCAGTGAAGACCTCTAAGATTTCGCCTACCGGGCTATCACCGTCTATGGCTCTCCTTTCCAGGAAGATTCGGCTATCTTGAGGTTTTGTAACTTCACAATCCTCAGGACAGATCGGATTCGGCTGGACCTCACAACACCGACTGCACAACGCCTGTCCGCTTTAACATGCAGTTCGGTTTGGGCTTTTCCGATTTCGCTCGCCACTACTCTCGGAATATCTTTTCCTCAGGGTACTGAGATGTTTCACTTCCCCTGGTTAGCCTTCTCCGCCAGAGACGGAGAATATCCTGTTTTTCAACAGGATGGGTTTCCCCATTCGGGAATCGCCGGGTCAACGGATGTTCGCTCCTCACCGGCGCTTATCGCAGCCTACCACGCCCTTCATCGCTCCTGGACGCCAAGGCATCCTCACATGCGCCCTTAGTAACTTGGACCTTAGACCCTTCCGCCAAATTTTAATTTTCAAAGACCAGAACTACCAGTGGTAGTTAATCCTTTTTCCCCTCGCGCTATAATTATATGCACTTTTACCAAAATGTCAAGGGGTAAAACATCATAAATTTAGACCTTCTCAATTAACAATTGTTTATTTGAAATAGAATCTTATGCCCAATCCTCCTTCCAGGTCAAAATCGGTCGCCGGAAAGATATTTACTACTGGATATATCTCCAGAAAGATTCCGAACCGGACAATAGTATATTCAATACCACCACCCAGCCGCATTCCAATATGCAATTCTGTTTCATTCTGCTCAGTTTCTTTAATCCTTAATCTCCCCCCAACCCCTAAGAACGGTATAAGTCCCTTTATTTCTTTCTGTTCACCGGTCATCTCGTCTTGCCATCTTATAACCGAAGGAAAGAGAAATTGATAATCAGTGGTAATATGAAGATGGTAATTTTCAGTAATCGACCAACCAATATTGGCGGCAACCGCTGAGTTTTTAGTGAAAATGACTTTACCGGTAAATCCAGTTGGACTGCCGAGAATAATTCCCAGCCCAAGATGTTGGGCAAAACCAGCTGTTATCAGTGAAAATAATATAGCTCCTAATTTATTCATAAGTGTCGATTCTCAATGGCATCAAGAGATATATTAAAGATTCCCCTTCTTTTGGCTTAACAAGGGTGGCGGAGGTGGCTGAGGTAAGCTGAATAATTGCCTCTTCAGTAATTATGTGGCGCAGAATTTCAAGAAAGAATCCGGCATTGTACCAGATGCTAATGCCTTCACCTTCATATTTACAGGGAATCTCTTCTTTCGCCTCACCAATATCTGGAGATGCGGCTGATAGTAAGATACTATCTGTCCTGAAATCAAATTTTACATTTTTAAGATTGGGACTGGCGACAAGCGAAACCCTTCTGAGTGCCCCTTCCAAAAATGACCTTTCCACTGAACAGGTTCCGATAAATGCCTTGGGGATGACACCTTCATAATTCGGATAGGGTCCCTCTATGAGACGGGCAATGATTGATGTACTTAGGAATTTAAGTCCAACCATTCTTTCTTCTATGAATAATTCAATCTTTTCCTCTGGCCTGTCGTATTCAATTAAATCAAATAACTTTGGAGTTACAATCACTTCTCCAGCGGGTGCTGCGGATAGACTTTGCTTATAAAGGGCAAGGCGTGCCCCATCCGTTGTTACCATATTTAGGGTATCATCTTTTACCTGAATCAAAACTCCGTTCATCGGTCGCCGTGAAATATCCTTTGAGACCATAAAGATTGTTGAATCTATCTGGGTACTGAATTCTCCAATGGTGATTTCAAACCACTTCTTTTCGGGGAATTTTGGAATTTCCGGAAATTCCTGATAGTCAAGGGCAGGAATGTTAAAATGGGCATTTCCTGCAATAATTCCCAGGTTCAATTCTTTTAATTTGAAAGTAAGTTCTTCAATATTTGCCTCTCGGGTTATTTCTAACAGTTTCTTTCCAGGAATTAGTACCTTTCCTTCTTTCTTTACTTCGGCATTGACAAATTTCTTTATGAAGATATCAAGGTCTGTTCCTTCTATAAAAATTTTATTTTCTTTTGCTTCGATTATGATATTTTGAAGAACCGTGTAGGTACTTTTGGGCGGAATTAGTTTTACAATGCTCTGAAGGGTCTTTTCTAAAAAGCCTCGGTTAATTTTAAATTCCATTTTTCCCCCTTATCTCATTAACAAAATTATTTGAAATCAAATTGCTGTTATTATTGGAATAATGGAAAAGTGGATAATCGTAAATTGTTAAGAAAAATTGGTAAAAATAGAGAAAGACAATGTGGATAATTGTGTGGATAGAGAAAGGATAAATTAATAACGATTTTGAAAAAAAACTATTCAACATTTTATCAACAATTTATCCTGTTGGTTATTGACTCTATCTTAAGGGCAATTTCGGTGTCAACACCTCTTAATCTTTCAATTTTATCAATCGCATGAATCACGGTACTATGGTCCTTGCCACCAAAAAATTCACCTATCTCAGTCAGTGAAAGATTTAAAAGATTTCGCACCAGATACATCGCAATCTGGCGGGCCAGGGCAAGTTTGGGTGTGCGTTTCTTACCCTTTAACTCCTCTTCGCTGAAACCAAATTCCGCACAGACACGCTTGAGAATCAATTCCTTTGTGGGTTGTCCATTTGTTCCAAACATATCCCTTAATGCCTCTTCAGCGAGTGATTCAGTCAATTCCTGTCCGGAAAGTGATGCCATTGCCATCAGTCTTATAAGACATCCTTCCAGTTCACGGATATTTGACTTTACGCGCGAAGCAATATAATATGCAACACTGCTCGGTAGTTTTACATTTTCTATCGCGGCCTTTTTCTGCAATATGGCAATCCTTGTCTCAAGGTCTGGGGGTTGAAGGTCTACAACCAGACCACCCTGAAAACGGGATGTGAGACGTTCTTCCAGCGTGGTCAATTCTTTGGGTGGACGGTCAGATGTAAGAACAATCTGCTTGCCCTGACTGTAAAGATAGTCAAAGGTATGGAATATCTCATCCTGCAACCGCTCTTTACCATAAAGAAATTGAATGTCATCAATCAATAGAATGTCAATCGTTCTATACTTCTTCTTGAATGCAATTTGGAGATTCTTCTGAATTGCCTCAATCAGTTCATTCATTATATTCTCAGCCTGGGTATAATAGACCTTCATATTTTTATGCTGGCGATGGACAAAGTTACCAATTGCCTGCATCAAATGAGTCTTACCCAGTCCAACACCACCATAAAGAAACAATGGATTGTATGCCTCACCCGGTGCCTCGGCAACTGCCAGGGCAGCAGCATGGGCAAACTCATTATTTTTACCCACGACAAAATTCTCAAAGGTATACCTTTCCTGCAATTTTGTAGGACTTTGTGAGATTATAAAATGTTTCTTTTTTGCAACTGGCCGACTTCCTTCCTGGGTGGCAGTTTTGAAACTCACCCGTAGTTTATCTCCATTTACGGCATTTACTGCCTCTTCAAGGATCTGGGCATAATGGACAGCAATCCAGTCAATATGAAAGTTGGTGGGCATTTCAACAAATAATAGACCATCCTTCAGTTCTACTCCTTTACTCTTCTCAAACCAGGTAGTATAGGACTGGGGATGTATCTTCTCTTTTATATATGAGAGAATATTATCCCAGATTACCTTTGCCGAATCGTTCATATTTGGTTATCCACAGTTATCCACAAACTTATCCACATTATAAAACCCCTTAAATCCATTGAAAAATCGGAGGATATATCTTATAAAAAAAATCTCTTTCATAATAATCAAATTAAAGGCTGATAAGTTTACCTAAAAAATGGAAAAAGTCAAGAAAAAAGTAAATTCTTTGAAAAAAATTCAGGCACAAAATTTGCATATAGTCATAAAAATCGGTTTGGACAATATATTCCACGCGAATTGGAAATATGGGATCTCAATAAGTTACCTTAAGGCCTTGCCTACGGATCCGAACAGGATTATCTTTTCACCTATTATCTTCTTTATAATTTCCTGGGCATAGCCTAAGATCTTTCTCGGGTCAAAGTCCGATGGGTTCTTCATTAAATATTCACGAATTCCGCAAGTAAAGGCAATTCTTATATCAGTATCAACATTGACCTTTGCGATGCCGTTTGCTATAGCCTCCTTTATCAAGTGATCGGGAATCCCGCTGGTGTGTTGAATATGGGCACCGTATCTATTTGCATAGTTGACCCAGCGTTTCTTTACTCCTGATGCGCCGTGTAAGACAAGAGGAATTTTTATCTCTCGGGCAATTTCCTTCAATATATCAATCCGCAGTTTTGGTTTTCCTTTGAATTTATAGGCACCATGGGATGTACCTATCGCCACCGCCAGTGCATCACACCCTGATTCTATTGCAAATCTCTTTGCCTCCAATGGGTCGGTATAAATGGCACTATCCGAATTTAAGTCGTCTTCAATCCCGGCAAGCCTGCCGATTTCGGCCTCAACCGAGACATTCCTCTTATGGGCATAGGCGACAACCTTTTTTGTAATTTTCAAATTCTCTTTATAGGGAAGATGTGAGGCATCAATCATCACCGATGTAAATCCATTTTTAATACAGTCCTGGGCAATTTCAAATGACGAGCCATGGTCCAGGTGCAGGACAACCGGAATCTTGGATTTTTTCGCCAGTTCCAAGACAATATTGCTGATCTGTGTTAGCCCCGCATATCTTATCGCCTTTTCACTCACACCAATGATTACCGGTGAATTCAGTTCCTCAGCTGATTTAATAATTGCCTGGGTAATCTCTAAGTTAGCGGTATTGAAATGCCCTACCGCATAATGGTTACGCCATGCCTGAGGCAGGATTTGATTGAGATTCATTAACATCTAAAAATTGCACTCCGGGTTTAATTATTTCAACACAATAAACTTTCTTACCGTTTTCCATCTCTCGGTTTTCACTACTGCGAAATAGATACCTTCAGGCAGTGTCCGATTGTAACTGTCAACCAGTGGAATACTTATTTTATAAAAATTGGGTGTAATTTTCTCACTCTTTACCGCCTTCCCCAGAATATTGTAAATTGTTATTTCAAATTCTTTTAATTTATCACCGAAAATGGATAATGTCAAGGCGTGCCTCGTGTGGGTAGGAATGTATAAAGATATTTTTTTCTTTATTTTGGATTGTTGCTCACTGATGTCGATCAAGCCAATAATTGTATCAGTCCAACACCAGAAGCCCCCTGCACCAGTCATTCCTTGATTTTCTTGTGGACTCCTATTTACTACAAATATCCTATCACCTGCCCAGGCACGATAATAAATTAAAAACTCCCCTGTTGTTCGTGGTCTAAGTGCAACCCAGTAATTAACGGTATCATTGGGGGGTAAGTAGTTATCCCAGTGATTGCCTCCATACCATTCAACCCATTGAAATCCATCCCAATTCGGACCTGATTGAGAATAACCGATTCCATACCCACTCGTTTTATAATCAACAATCTCAAGTTGTGAAGTATCAACAGAAAAATGGACACCATAGTTATATGGGGTTAGTGGTCCATTGTTCGTTAACCTAAGGTAAATGGTATCAATTTCGTCCGAGAGAAGGGATTCTGGCAGAATGGTGGTCTGGATTGACAAATCTATCGGTCCCATTTCATAAGGACGATAATTTATATATATTGGATTGGTAAAGCCCTGACCCTCATTTTCCGCATTTCTAATTTCAACCCGCACAAAATTCGTATCATCAGGTGTATAAGTATGTGTCCATTCATAAACCCACGAACCGGGTAGGGCAGGATGTTCTTCAAAAATTCCATTTTTATCAAAGAACCAGGCTTTGTATCCGGAGAGATTATTATGCGATTCAATCCGGAACTTTATTATTGTTGGAGTATTAATTGATATTATATCACCGGTTAATTTATCATAGACACCATCATTCCCTGAATCTGCATAGAAATAAACAATAGGATGGTCAAAGTGTTCAGACATCGTCATCCGTCCCAGTTTTATATATTTTATTATTGTATCGGGCTCATTGCTCGGGGCATATACCCTGATACAGGGGTCAAGGATATTCTGTATTTCATCATTGTGGAAATCCGAAGATGCAATTCCGGCAATGGCACGGCCTTGGGCGAGTAAACTCTGCCACCAGTCGATTGCCTGCTGATTATAAGTTGACCAGGATTTGTTTAAAATTTCAATGGCATCAATACCGATATCAAGGTATGGATAATGTTGCCAGTTTACTCCCGGCCTTGCGGGATGATTGATTACGACTATACCACCCCGATAAGTCGCCTTATCTATCATATCTATAATTGGACAATAATAATTTACTGGATTATCGCCCTGAAGACCCAAAATACAGGCATGTCCAGAATCCGAGGTCCATTCAGTTCCCCTTATCGGGAGTACATTTCCTGTTTGGTGCCAGCCTGTATCATTACATTGGGCAAGTGTATTATGGTCAGTGATGGCAAGGAAACTACCACCCAAGTTATTCACCTCATTCAAATCCCAACTTACACTATGGAGTCCGTCACTATATGTGCTGTGACAATGGGTATTACCCAGCCACCAATAATTCCTATGGCAGGTGAGGTTTATAACTATTGAATTTGGAATTAACTCACCTGGGGCAGCGAGATAATCCCCGGCAATAAAGTGAATTGAAAAGATAAGGCAGGATATATTGAATATCTCAACCATGATAGTTGCCTCTAAGGAGTATTTTTTAATTATAAATAAAGATTCCAAAGAGTCAATAATTAAAACATAAAATCGGATAATCAGATCGGCTAATATTATTTTAAAATTTTCAGGGTTTCAGGAATCTACTCTGATGTATCTTGATAAAGATGAATCAGGCATATATAATAGTTCAATGACAAGGATTCGGGTGCAGGTCAGGGGGATAGTCCAGGGGGTTGGATTCAGGCCGTTTGTCTATCGTCTGGCAAAGAACTTGAGATTGGTCGGGTTTGTGCGCAATACATCTTTCGGTTTAGAAATTGAAGTTGAAGGAGCACTCTGGAAACTAAAAGAATTTTTAAAAAGACTTTCATCACAGAGACCACAGGCATCAATAATTGAAGGGGTTAAGGTCAAAAAGATCCCGGTAAAAAAAGAAAAAGATTTTATTATAAAGCAAAGCAGACCGGCTAAAGGCTTCACGCAGATTTCACCTGATATTGCGACCTGCAAGGACTGTTTAATGGAATTCTTCAATCCCAGAGACCGCCGATATCGATTCCCCTTTATCAACTGCACAAACTGTGGTCCAAGATATTCAATAATTCATAATACACCCTATGACCGCAAACAGACATCAATGGAGAAATTTAGAATGTGTCCAGATTGTAAAGAGGAATTTGAAGATGTGCGCAACCGTAGATTCCACGCCCAGCCTGATTGTTGTTTTGTGTGTGGACCACAATTTTCTTTATATCGCGTTGATGGCAAGCAGATCAAAACAAGCGATCCGATTGCCAAGGCAATAGACCTGCTCCACAAAGGAGAAATCATTGCCATCAAGGGTATCGGTGGATTTCATATTGCCTGTGATGCTACAAATTGTAGCACGATAAAAAAATTAAGGATTTTAAAGAACCGACCGACCAAGCCATTTGCGATAATGGCAAGATATACCGACATCAAAAAAATTGCAAGCCCCTTTAGGGAAGAATTGAGCATCTTAAGATCTCCCATTGCCCCGATTATGTTATTGAAAAAAAGAGATAGGGTGGTATGTGAAGAAGTGGCACCGAAAAATCCATATCTCGGCGTTATGCTTCCCTATGCCCCGATTCATTATCTGCTCCTGGAAGGGATTCCCTATCTTGTTATGACCAGTGCCAATATTGCCGATGAGCCATTGGTGAAGGACGACGAAGAAGTTAGAAAAAAATTAAAAAAAATAGTTTCTTTCTATCTCACCCATAATCGCGATATTGTCAATCGCTGTGATGATTCAGTGGGATTTTATCTTGCAAAAAGAGGATTTTCCATCATCAGACGCTCAAGGGGATATGTCCCTGTTCCTGTTGAATTGCCTTTTAAGGTCAGACCAACCCTTGCGGTTGGACCGTATTTAAAGAATACCTTTACCCTCGCCGATAAAAATTATGCCTATGTTTCACCACACATCGGGGATCTGGATAATATAGAGACCTTGAACTTTTTTAATGAGATGGTTGAAAAATATAAAAAATGGTTCAAGATTGAACCGGAATTAATTATTCATGACCTGCATCCAGACTATCTGTCTACAAAGATTGCCCTTGAAATAGCGAAAGGCGAGAGTTTAAAGGTGAAAGGTGTCCAGCACCACATTGCCCACATCGTCTCCTGTCTTGGCGAAAACAGAATTTATGATCGGGTAATTGGCATTGCCTTTGATGGTACTGGATTTGGTCTTGATGGAAAAATCTGGGGGAGCGAATTCTTTGTCGGTGATATCAAGGAATTAAAGAGGGTTTCCCATCTTGAGTATCTACCACTTCCGGGTGGCGAGGAGAGTATAAGAAAGCCTTACCGGATTGCAATTGCCTACCTGTATAAACTCTTTGGTAAGGAGTTAATCCGTCAGGATTTTATAAAAAACTTGCAACTTAAATCATTTTCTAAAGAAATTGACACGATCATCAAAATGATTGACCGAAATTATAACCTTGCCTTTACCTCAAGTATGGGTAGGCTCTTTGACTGTGTCTCGGCAATGCTCGGAATTACCCAAGAAATTACCTACGAGGCTGAGGCTGCAATAAACCTTGAATATATAGCAAAGAAGGGAATAAAAGATTATTATCCATACATCATTACGATGGAATCTGATGAATTTGTTATTTATATTCGCCCCATCCTTGAAGGCATATTAAACGACATTAAAAAAGAGGTAGATAGAGGTATCATCTCCGCAAAATTCCATAATACAATCGTTCAATTCTCTCTTGCCATTGCAATAAAATTACGCAGGATTTATAGTGTAAAGAAAATTATTTTATCGGGTGGTGTCTTTCAAAATCGTTATTTATTGAATCTGATGATAGATGCTCTTGAAAAAAATAACTTTCAGGTTTATACGCACCACCGGCTCCCCACAAACGATGGTTGTATATCTTATGGACAGGTGATACATGGGAACATAACAAGCAAATGTGCCTGCTATTCCTATTGACATTTTTTATTTCTTAAATTATATTTAAATATGAACAGTTTTGTTCTGCTGAGCAAGCTTCAATTACCACAGATAAATCAAAGGGTCTTATACCGCGGTCGTTTGATTGAGTTGCTTAAATCGAATTTAGACAAACAATTAATTCTAATCATTGCTGGACCGGGTTACGGTAAGACCACGCTCCTTGTTCAATTTGTTCATGATACCGGTATTAATTATGTATACTATCATTTAGAAAAAGAAGATTCTGACCCAGCAATATTTATACCTCACCTGATTACCGGGGTCAGACAAATTTATCCAGAATTTGGCGAAAAAACTATGGCATTGAGTAATTATTTCAGCAGGATTGATAAATTTTCATATATTACGCTCGGAACGCTTACCAATGAATTCGTTGAACATCTGACCAGGGATTTATACATTATACTTGAAGATTACCATGCGCTCAAGCCGCCGTCCCAGATTGATTTTATCTTAAATTATCTCTTTCTACACGCCCCCCAAAAATTGCACTTTATAATTACATCAAGGGGTGATATATCAATTACAACTTCTGTACTTAAGGCAAGGGATGTAGTATTTGAGATGAGAGCCGATTCTTTTCGTTTTACAAAGGATGAAATCAAGGCGCTTGTCACAACTTTGTTTTCTTTGAAATTAAAGGAAGATGAAATTGAATGGTTAAACATCCATTCCGAAGGCTGGCCTGCAGGTCTTAGATTGATACTTCAATCACTCCAGCTGACCAGGGAGATTGAGCCTTCATCTTTTATTACAAAATTGCAGGCTGACTATCCCCGTATCTCGGCAAATATCTTTGATTATTTCGCCCAGGAGGTTTTCCAATACGAACCAAAACAAATCCAGGAATTTTTAATTGATTGTTCTTCTGCCGAGTATTTAAATCCCAATATTTGCACGATAATTACCGGGATGGAAAACAGCAAAGAAATCCTTGCTGATTTAGCCAGGCGTAACATATTTGTTTACTCCTTGCCCGATGGCAATTATCGGCTTCACTACCTTTTTAGAAAATTTTTAGCAAACAAGGTTTCAGACCAAAAGAAAAGGAAGGAGCTCTACCAGCGCATTGGTGACTACTGGTTAGGGATAAATAAAGACGAAGCGATTAAATATTACATTCAGGCAGAGGATTTCAGAAAGGCGGGGGAGGTTTTACAAGAGTATGGAAAGATAATGCTTGCCCAGGGCAGGGGTAGCGCCCTTTCTTCACTCATTGAAGAACTCCCCGAGTCAATTTACATTAAAAATCCGATGCTACTTAAATTGTATGGCCAATCTTTGAGTTATCTTGGTAATTATACAAAGGCAAAAGAATATCTTCTAAAGGCGCTAAAAAAGAGCCGGGACCGGGGTTTTAAAGCAGATACCGAATATACCATCGCTGGTGTCAATCTAAATGAAGGCGATTATAAAAGTGCCCGAAGGAGATTATTCAAAACCTTGAAACTATGCCCTCAGAAACAATGCCTTATAAAGGCATCTGCTCTCAATTCCTTGGGTGCCATATTTAATAGTTTAGGTGGCAGATATCTCTCCCTTGCCCAAAGGTTTTTCAAAAGGGCAATGCGGATTGCCGAAAAAAGAAACCTGAATGAACTGAAGGCAAGCATCCTCAACAACTGGGCAATGAACCTATGGAAACAGGGTGACTTAGAAGGGGCATACTCAAGACTATCAATTTCAATAAAATTATTAAAGGAACACTTCACCCCGGGCTGTGGTGCAGGATTTTATAATGCGGCAAGGGCAGCACTATTACTCGGTTATGTAAATCAGGCAGAAGAGATACTAAAGTCAGGGTTTGAAATCTGTGAGAGATTCAATGATCCCTGGTCTTTAACAAGTATCTGGCGGGGATATGGACTCCTTTCTCTGGAGCGTGAAGAATTAGACAGGGCAAAGGAATATATTATTAAATCACTTGAATTATCAGAAAGATTGAATGTGCCTTGGCTTATTATTGTTGCCCTGATTGAACTTTGTAATATTGAGATTTCAATGGGAAATTATCTGGAGACAGAAAGATGCCTTGAGCGGATAGCTAAGATAAAAAAATTGAAAGACGATACCGAATCAATACCGATTTTACTTGCCCGGGGTAGATTATTAGTATCCCAGAAAAAATATGAGGAGGCAATAAACAATTTTCTCAAGGCAATTGAATATGCCCAAAAATTTCATCAAATCTTTGAATTGTTTCTGGCAAAGATTGAACTGGCAATTGCCCTTTTTAGACGCAATGAATTGAACAATCTTAAAAAGTCCTTAAAATCCCTGATAAAGATGAGCAAGAAGTATGGCTATGGTTATGCATTGATAAAAAAATTTTCAACCGAGCCGCAGTTGTTGAGATATTTATTAAAGGAGGGGATTGAGAGCAATTACATACACTCAATTTTGCGGAAATATCGTCAGAATATTCATATCCTTGAGGCACACTTCTTTGGTACTTCTGAATTATATGTTGATGGCATAAAGGTTAAGGATGAAGATTGGAGGTTGCAAAAGGCAAAGAAACTTTTCTTTTATATCTTATTAAATCAAAAGACAAAACTGAACCGGGATACCTTGATCGAAAGATTCTGGCCCAACTCAGGCTTAAAACAGGGCTATGATAGTCTGCGCAAGGCGGTCCATTATATCAGACTAACGCTCAGTAAATATAATATAGATGAGCCGATCCTGGTGCAGGGTGGTTATTACCAGCTTTCGGAAAAACTCAATGTCTTCACCGACATTGAAGAATTTAATGAGATTGTGAATAAAATTAAAAGTGCCGAAACCAGTATCCATATAGAATTACCGAAACTCTTGAAGCTCTACAAGAGCGGGTTCGCCCCTCAGTGGTATGACGATTGGGCACTGGAAATGGCGCGCAAATATGAATATGTGATAAAAGAAATGAAGGAAAGACTCAAGGCTAAAGTATAAAAATTTCACAAAAATTTCACAGAGATAGATTATAATATTCTTAGGAAATATTATGCTATTAGTCATCCTTTGCCTTTTTAACCTTTATTCCCATAACCCATCATTTAATGTCCGTCTCTGGGATACAAAGGTGCATAACATAAATGGGATAGAGTTCTGGATAACAAACTATGGCAAATTGGGTCCCTGCTATTGTCCACCCGGAAGCGGTTTCAATTATATGTGGGGTTCTGGCATCTGGGTTGGTGCAATAGACTCAGTAATTGGGGATACCCTTGTCACCATTGGCTATGGTCCATCTGGTGGCGAGAGTGAATTTGCCCCGGGATTATATCTCCAGGACCCTTCAGCACCCTATGTAATAATTTATATGTATCCCCAGCCCTGGCCCGCACCACCTGAGACATTTCCTATGGCACCGCAAGAACCAGTTTCTGACCAGGACTCCTGGTGCTGCTACAATGACTGTGATTCAATCTATCACACCCCCAATGATACAAAACCGATAGGGATTGAGGTCTATCAGACAGTCTATGTCTGGGCTGATTCCCTGCCTTGGGATATGATATTTTTAACCTTTGAGATAAAGAATGTCATGCATAAACCGATTAAAGACCTTTATATTGGCTACTGTGCAGATATTGATATTGGAAATGAGACAGCACCGTATCTGAATGATATCTGTAGTGCAATTGTGGGACAATGGTATGTAATAAATGGTGAATCAATCTGGGTTGATAACCTTGCATATCAGTGGGAAACTGAACCTGAACCAGGATGGGATGAATCCCGTTGCGTAATTGGTATTGATTTGCTTCAGACACCCTTTGATTTACAATGGGGGCAGGATAAGGATAATGATGGAATTCCTGACCAGTATGAACGGGATAGTGCCTATTATGTAAATAACCTTCCACCGGATATGTGGGATGTTGACAATGATGGCGTTCCTGACTGGCGCGATGCCTCAGAAAATCCCCAAATGGGGATGACCGCATTCAAGAGATTTACACTTGCCATTGAACCCAATAAAGATAATGAGCGCTATTTAACGCTTGCTGGTTATAACTTCCAGACCGGGCAGTATGAGCCCTATGATACAATACCATCTCAACCCGATGACCAGAGATTCTTGATGGCAAGCGGGCCATTTGAACTTATGCCGGATTCAAGCGTTATAATTGTGCTCGGGATAATGATTACCTGTTGGGATACCCTTGATGCCCGGCCTGATACCGCCATCGTCCTTGCTGACCGCTGGGCACAACTTTACTATAATCTAAACTGGTCTTTAGGTATTTCTGAAAACAGAACTACCCGGCAATCGTTTTTTGATTTTTCAATAAGACCCACTATTTTGCAAAATCACACCAAGGCCTTCTTCAGCCTGAGACAGCCCGGAAATGTCACGCTGAAGATCTATGACCCTTTGGGTAGATGTGTGAAGGAGGTTTATAGCGGCTATTGCCCGGCCGGTAAAAGATATATAGATATTGACCTCCAGGACCTTGCTTCCGGGATGTACCTCTTATCACTTGAGAAGAATAAAAAGCAGATTATCAAGAAATTCATAAAACTATGAGCCAACACTTCTTTGCATTTTTGAACTGAACCCATCAGTCAAGGAATTTCAGTGAAAAAGGATGATAGAGATGGGTGAAAATGCTACACATCAATTTATTGTATAGGAATTTGGAAAATTCCTATACAATGGTAATGAAATTTTTCATTATAGTTAAAAAAACCACAAGATATTCAGGGGAGGGTGAGATGAAAATGGTCTTTGCACATAGAGAGGGTTTGCTATATAGCGGGGGTTTTCAGGGGGTATCCCCCCTGAATATCTTGATGATTCATCTTTATTTTAGGAAAAACTTACCTTTTACTTTTAGCCGTGATAAGGAATTGGGTTGGACAGGTCTTTTAGTAAAACTTATAATATAAACCAATTCTCTGGGGGCTGACCTCCACTCCCAGATTGGTCTCATGTTTGAAGACGGCAACATTTATCACTGAGACAATACGGTTGATAATCATAAATCCGGTCATAAATGTTGCCCGCCGAAAGTTCTCCCGGGCGGATTTTCTCTTCTCCCAGTAAAATATTTGATTTACAACTGTATCCCATTGCCACTGGTCTTCACCGAAATAACCGTGTTCAGAGATATATTCCTGTTGCGCCTGCGGGTCGTCGGGATAATAGAGACTGGCATCTCGCTCAACAATTAAGTTATATTCTTCAGAAGAAATATAATCTTCAAGATGGTCAAAGTATTCTGCATCCCTCCGGGCGGGATTTGCCCCGGCGTGTTCAACCGCGAATGCCCTTGACGCATGTTCCAGGTTCTTACCCGCCCAGTTGAATGTGTAGTATGAAAACCATAATGAACCTTCAATAATAAAAAATGTCCTTGCCTCATTCTTTCTCTCTAATATCAACTCGCCCCAGCCGGGCATAATCGCCGAGGCAAGGATGGGATTCATACCCTGAAATAGAATCAAAGTCAGGCCTAAAAGCACAATACCTCCTTGGTTACATCAAAAAAGGAGAAGAGGGCTTAAGAAGTGAAAGATGGCAAAAATGGCAATCAATAACACCAGTAAGAAAGAAATTGGCCATCGGTTTCGGTTTAGAAATGCGATAGGGTTTAGTTATTGGACTTAGTAAACAACAAACGACAACCAATAGACCGATCTCGTTTCCAAACCAAAACCTAAACCGTTTATCATATCTTGCCATCTTGAGCCCTATTTAGCCTTCTATCCCTTTTTGCTTTATCATTATTTACTTAAGCACTGCAAACTTCTTGAACTTCACTTCTCTTTTTTTATTATTCTTCGCCTCAATGCGCAGGATATAGATACCATTTGCCTGATTGGTGAAGTCAAAATATCCTTCGTTATATTCATTGGGAGTAACCTTATCAATCTTCATCCCGCCAACGCGGTGTCCGGCAAGGTCCAGGATGTCAATCTTCACAGTTGCATCCTGGGCAAGGAAGAAACGGACCGTGCCATATTTCTCAACCGGTGAAGGGTAGATATAGAACGAACCAATCAATGTCCCTGAAATCCGGGGTTGAATATAACCCCCTTCATACCTTCCCCAGTTTTTGTTTGAATTCATATAGCCACACCAGGAGGCGGTCTTCCCTGGAAAATCCCAGATATAAATCATACCTGAATCACTACCGCAGGAAAGTTCTAAATCACCATCACCATCAATATCTTTAACAAATCCCGGAGAGGAGAACCCACCCTCACCAAATAATGGTGAAAATGCAAATTCATGGTTTCGGTTGTAGATGAGTTTCAAACTCCCAAAACTCAGGGAGTCCGGTGCCGCCAGGCCAAAAATTAACTCTTCATTTGCTATGGTATCAAGATTGGCAATCAAAAGGGGATATAATATATACTCCTCAGTATTGAGGGGGAAATTATTCTCAATCGTTCCATTGCGGTTGAAGACATACAATGTCCTGCTACTATTGGGTGAGATTATCTCAAGGAAGCCATCTTGGTCAATATCGGCCAGTGCCGGTGTATAATAAAACACTGTATCAATCCAGGTCTCAAACTTCTGTTCTAAGGAGTCTTCACCATAGATATAGAATGTGCCATAACCATTAACAATTGCAGCCTCGGGTTTACCATCCCGGTCTAAATCACCAACAACCGGCGATGAATAGGTAAGCATATTATGCCGGGAGTTGGTGAATTCCTTAATTATTCCATCTTTATTTACCAGCCAGAATCTGCCATCAGCACCCAGGACACCAATTTTTTTATTCAATTCATCAAATACGCAGGGTGTAGAATAGAGCCAGGAATTGAGATAGATCGGGAAATTGGGGATATTTGAACCAGTGTTATTTAAACAGTATAACCTTCGGTCTTCCGAGCCAAAGATAATCTCCAGTTTAGCGTCGCCATTTATGTCAAATAATAAAGGGGCGCCAAGGATTATACCTTCGGCACGGAAAGGGAAATATGCCAATGGGGTAAGTGTCCGTCCATCAATTGCCCTTAAATAGAATCCCGAGCCGAAGACAATATCTTCTCCATTATCACCATTTACATCACCGATTGCCAGGAAGGTGGTAATTGTATCAACCACCGTTGAACCGTAGAGTGTGCCATCGTGATTATAGACATAAATATTTCCATAACGGGTTGTGGCAACTACTTCAATATCCCCGTTTCCATCAAGGTCACCATAACTTAAAGAATAGATCGGTCTTCTCCAGGGTAAAGAGACCGGAAATCCCTTTTGATAGATATCAAAATTTACTGAGATATTCATCAGGGTATCAAGTTTTGATAGGACTTCAATGTTAATCAGCGATTTTCCAAAATAACTGTCAGAATTGGGATTGGTGAACGGTCCAAAGTGATGATTGGATTTACCAGAATCATCAATAAAGAAAAAATCATATTTACAGCCGAAATATTCAGGGTCCGGTTCATTGTAGTATCCAACATTCCACCAGGCATCAAAGTGCTGAATTCCGTCCGCCTCCTCTACATCAATTCCCTTATGTTTTGGGTCAATCTGGATTGTATTATAGGGATAGTTGGCATATATCACATTATCATCAATATGCCAGATTAAAATTCCACTACCGGGTAAAAAGAAGTCATATTCACCATAATCAACATAGACCGGGACCCCATCTTCAACATCAACGATGATTGTATCTTTATTTTTTATATCCTGCTGGCGGTTTTCAATTAGAAAAAATTCGGTGGAAGAAATTGGAATCTTTATCAATGTCTGATTTGCCAAACCTGACTGGGTAGTATCAACTGCAGACGCACGCAGGGTCAAGAGACTCTCGGGCTCGGCTACTACAACTGGTTCAACCCAAACCGGGTCATTGGTGTAATGACCGAAGAAATATCTTGTCCAGGCACCCATATTCGCCGGGATTGAACCTTCCGGAACCCCGACCTCGGGCATCCCAACCCAGCCGCCGGTGCCCATTAAATCATAGGCGCCCACACCGCAGGAATTCCCGGTAACATCGTATAGGTCGGGCAGACCGAGGATATGACCGAACTCGTGAACGGTTGTTCCCACAGCACCCACCATATACCAGTCCACCCTTGCCATCTCTGATAGGCAGGAAATTGGACACTGGATTGTGTCCGTGCCATTATTGGCGATTATATAGGGAACACCCAGATAGTATTCAAGTGCCCCGGGTGGAATTGTTGCGGAAGGAATATCATAGACCCGCCAAAAGTTAGCACCTGTCTGGAGCATGCTGCCGGCGTGGAAAACAATTATTGCATCGTAATCCGAGAAATCAATGGTCTCATCCAGGTCTGCGGCGGCGATTGCATCCGCAACAATCCTTACCATCCCCATCTCCATCGCATAGGTGTTAAAGAGAGCCACGGTGATTCCACCGATAACCTCAAAGTGGTCAAAACCGCTGTAGTATGACATCTTATGGGGAAGTTGATAAGAATCGGTTGGCCGGTCGGGCTTTACTACGAAATTTATATTACAATGACCAAAGGAGTTAGCCTTATAATAGTTGTGCAGAAACTCCATCTGGTGCTCAAAGTAATTCTTGGTGTGGGGTGGGTCGTAGAAGAGACCATCAGAAGGCGAACCGAGGCCGATCAGGTCCATCTTGCCGTTGCCGGTGGAAAGCGTATCATCATCCAGGACAAATTCTGCCCTTAAGACCAGGATATTCAAATTCTGTAGTCTTGATTTCTTTTTTAATTTCGGAATGCCAAATTCCTTAAAAAAATGTACATTTCTAAATTGCCTTGGTGAGTATATTTCAGCCCCTTTGGAGTTGATAAGTTTAATCCTTAGATTTGATTCTGGTAGCGCGGGTATCGGATAATGCCTGTCTTTCGTAATTACCAATCTTTCGGCATTACCGATGGCAAAGAAAAATAAGATTAGTAGCGACAGCCGCAAATTGGCCTCCTTCATAAATTTCTTTATTATACCCAAACCTGCAGGGAAGTCAACATCAGAATCTTATCCGGTATTGGTACTGCAGCCGATATTCACCGGTTTCATCCCGCTTTATCATAATTTCATTGCGGTCATCAATAAAGTATTCAACATTGAACTCATTGGAGAAGGAGGTAATGTCATAGGTATAGGTAACAAAGAGATTCCTTGATACATACTTACCAACGGTCAATTTTGTCTTCTCCTCGGGTTCAAACAGAGGTGCCTCAATCCGAAAGTAGTCAAGTCCGGTATAGGTCCTGAGCCTTCTTGAGACATCGCTCTCAAGCCAGGCCAAAAGGCTCTGGGGCAGGACCTTACCCATGTATTCACCCTGCTTCATTGACTCAAGTTCCCGCCAGGTGATGTTCAGGTTTAAATAAGTAAGGATATCCTGCTCACTGTAGATTGGCGGTTCAGAAAAGAATTCAAAGATTGGTTCGCCGATCTTACCAAAGCAGTGCAGGATGATCTTTATCTCCTGATTTGTTGTCGGGTCTTTTTCCTTGGTGTTTAGTTCAGCCCAGAAGTCCAGTTCCGGATTAATCGTTTCTTCCGGGATGAAATTTACCTTTCCGGTGGTGATCTTCAATATATGATTGAGCCAGTAAAAATTGCCACGCCGGGTTTCTAAGTTACCCACAACATAGACCGGCCCCTGCTCTTTGATTATATACGCCTCACCACCAAACTCAATATCTGCATCACGGTTGCGCAACCAGATATTACGCTCACCATTCAGTTTTAGATTCATACGCCATTCGCCAGTTTTGGTTGCATTTTCCTCTTCAAATCGGGTGCCGAATTCAACCGGAACAACCCCCTCTTTAATCACAATATTCCCATTATAGGAAGTAATACCATCTTTTATTACTAAAGAAAAATTGCCGCTGCCAATTCCATAGGCAAAGGATTGATACTGCAGTGGTGCATCCTTAAAACTAAAGTCAAAAGAGAGTTTTTTTACCTGTAATCCTTTTTCTAATTTAATGATTCCTCCCCCCCAGATATTCGGCTGGACCGTTTTTGTGGTAATACCCTCCCTGCTGACACAACCAATACCCGATTCAAACAGAATCCGGTCCTCCAAGAATTTTACCTGGCAAAAGACAGAGTCAAATCTTGATGAAAGCGTGGGAATAGTAAAACTCCCTTGGGTTATTTCACCTTCGCCGCTGAACTTATATTCCTCAAGATTGCCGACAAATTTGATGCTCCCCTCCATCAAACAGTCCGGGTCCTTCATAAAACTCTTCAAGAATGGAAATACCCAGGGCCGTAACTTCTCAAATCTTACATTCAGATTTGAATTTTCAAGGGAGAGTTTTCCCTCGGCATTGAGATACTGCCCAATATCATCGGAGATGGTCAGATTATTTAAGAGGATATTATTCCTTTCGTATTCTGCCTCCAGTTTGACCTTTCCATTCTTGAGGCCGGAAAAGTTGACATTTACTGCCTCAAGGAGGATTTTATTATCCTTTAGGATAAATTCAATAACTCCACTTAGCGAATCTCTTATTTCCAATAATTCACTTAACTTCCCAAGTTGGCCACCGGTGTAAGTCAGAGAAAGAGGGATAATTGAACCACTTAAAATTCCATCAGCAATTAGGAATTCTATCCTGCCAATATTTTTGTGAAATATATCAAAGGTTATCGGAATTTCATTTTTGACCACAAATGTATTACGGGTAAACAAAAGTGATTCTACTACACCCAAACCACCGGGTTCAATCCTACCTTCTATCTTTAAATTATTTTCTTTTTCCCTAACCATCAAAGAAAACTTCTCTTTTGAAACCTTCATTTGAATACTATCCAAAGAAAGATTCCGGTAAGACGCCTTTTTGACATCCAGCATCAGAGAATCCAGTTTATATTTGAATAAGAAATTGCGGGTATATATGTTACACTTCTGGATTTGAAAATCGGAGTAAGTAAATGAATTGATGGATAATCGGGCATTGATCAAGAGTTTGGATAAATTATATTCATTGCCCTGCAGGTTAACCAACCCGGAGCAGTTACCATCTATCGGCAGGTACGGAGCAAGTTTTTTTAGATTGAATCTGTTGCATATTACGGTGAGGCTACACTCTGGATATACATTACCCTGGATAAAAAGGGTGTCGCGAATAATAACTGAATCAAGGAAGATGTGTCCCTTAGAATAACTTCCTGAAATCTTAAGTGAATCTATATCCAGACCCGCAATTGGTGGTGAATGTAAAACCCCAAAGAAATTTTCTTTATGATAACTTAGGAATCCACTTATCAGGAGTGAATTCTTCAGGTTGAGAAGTCTATTGACCGCGATATTCTTAAAACCGAGTTCCACAGTGTAGTCTTTTAGATTTACTCCCTTAACCTGTGCCGAGAATGTGCCCTCCAGTAATTTACCATCAAAGATGCTCAAAATTATTGTATCACCGAGATAATTTGTTTCAAAATTAAACTGGTCAAGGAGATATACCCCCTGTGCCTGACCCCGAATAGAGGGTTGGATTCTCTTGCCCGCAAGTTTTATTTCACCACTAAACGAAAACTTCCCTTTAAATCTACCCAATTCATCAAGGTTTATAAAACTACTGTCAATGCTTAAAGAAAGATATTGATTGAGCGGTTCATAAAAACCCTGGGCACCAAATAGAAATCCCTTTCCTTTTACCCTTCCCGATTTCAACTGGATTCTTTTGGGGTCTATATTCAAGGCAAGATTGGCGGAGGTGACCTTCAATTGATAATCAGGGGCATAAAACGAAAGATTCATTGTGGTCAGGTACATATTTGTCCCTAAGAAGTCAATGAATAGGAGTCCGGAGATATCCTCAATTGAGTATATTTTACGGTCCTGATAGATAACCCGACCATTCTTTAAGTTTATCCGGAGGGCTAAATCTATCGTCGGGAGGTTTATCCCCGTTTTTTCGGTAATCCCTTCTTTCTTTCTTAGATTAATTACCGGTTCTATCAGCACAACATCAAAAAGGGTGGGCAGGCGAAAGCGGAGCGGTGAAAGGTGATAATTTATGCGGGCAATTGGACCATAAATACTATCGGTCGGCGAAAATTTTACACGATAGTTTTTAATCTGAAAACCACGGAATATGCTGCCTTCAAGTTGCTCATAGGTAATTTTTATCTTTGCATTGCGCTGGATGATATCTATTGCCAATTTTCCCCAGTCAATAAAGAATATCAAAGTTATTAGCACCCCACCCACAATTATCAATATAAGAAAGGTTTTCCTCATCTTAAAATATATGATACAATCCTAAATAGATACCATAACCTTTTTCCCAGAGTGGTATCCCGAGGTCTACCCTTATTGGTCCAAGCGGGGTATTATAGCGCAGTCCAAGACCGGCGCTCATTCCCAGATGATTTTTTTCTTTAAAGTCTATTCGGTTGTTCACACCAGCAGCATCCAGGAAGATAACCATTCCTAAATTTTTTACCAAAGCAATTCGGACTTCTGAATTTAAATTGACAAGGTAGTTTCCATAGTGGTCATCTCCTATTGAGTCCGGTCCCAATGACTTCTCTTCATATCCCCTTAATGTATATTGCCCACCGACGAAATACTTTTCGTCTATTGAGACTCCATCCGTGGGAATGAGGGAACCTAATTTCAATCGTCCGGCAAGGATTATCCTTTCAAAGGGTTCAAGATAGAGGCGTATCTCATCTTCCAGTCGCAAAAAATTATTGGCACCGCCCAATATCCCGCCGGCATATTCAGTTAATAAACTGGAATATAAGCCCTTTTTGGGATTAAAGAATTCATCCCGATAGTCCAGCATCAATTGGAGCCTGATACTGTTGGTGACACCCTCAACCGTATCCGAAAGGGCAAGCTTTGGTTGATAATTAACATATCTATACTTATTGCCAATGTTTGCCTGAATATTTTCGCTGTATATCTTGGAGAGGCGAAGTTCAAAACCACGGGTACTTTTGGCAAACTCCTCCTGGTTTTCATACCAGTAAAATGGTATTATTGAGGCATTCAATTTAAATGGTGTCAGGTATGGGTAGAGATAGTGAACTTCAAATTTCGCCTCCCATTCCCTTTTTGTGTTGATCTTAAAGGATGGTTCAATCTTTAATCTATGTCCCCGGTTAAATAGATTCAACTCCTCCAGTCCCAGCGATAATAAAAAACCCAGCGGGAATGATATCCCGGTGCCAAAGTTCAAAACCCTGGTCTTCAATTCCCTTATGGTAAAGATTAAGCTGAGGCTATCGGTGGTTTCCTTTAATAATTCTACATTTACCATACTATAAAACCCAAGACTGTATATGCGGCGCCGGCTGTTGAATAATTTCTTCTCACTATAGATGTCACCCTTTTTGAATTCAATCTCTCTCTGCACAACCATAGGATTGGTGGACCTTAACCCCGAAATTAAGATATCTTTGATATAAAACTTATCCCCCTTTTTTACCGAAAATGCCAGGATTCCTGAATCAGGAATGATAGAAAAAGAAGCCTCGGCAAAGGCATAACCCTTTTCTTTATAAAAATTTTCAATTTTCTTTTGACTTTCTCTTATTCCTTCCTGGATAAAGAAATCTCCCAATTTTAACCTAAGCAAATCCTTAGGATAATCCTTTTGGTCATCTTCAATCCTTATCTCTTTTATCTTAGGTCTGGGACCTTCCTTGATATCAAATATTATTTCAATCCCATTGGATATTTCTCTTGTTTTTGTCTTTACCGTTGGAGAAAAGAATCCCTTATTGTAGTATGCACGAATAATCCGTTCTACATCCTGATTCAGGATGGATTCACTATATTCACCCTTTATCCTGGAGAGGATAGCCTGATTCAGTTCCCGAGAAGGGATAGATTTATTGCCGTTGTAGGTGATTTTCAAAATAGGACTGTTAAAAAGCAGAATTAAGAATAGAAATGGGGTCAAACGAGAATTTTTCCCCTCTCAATCACCAGTTTCTCATCAAACCAGACCACAGGCCTTCTGATTACCCCATCAAGGTGTAATGGGGCATCATTCTTACCACCAAAGCCTAAATTATTTCCAAATGCGATATGAACCGTTCCCATTACCTTCTCATCCTCGAGGACATTACCGGTTATCCTTGCCCGGTAGTTGGTACCGATTCCCAGTTCACATAAAATCCTTCCTGATTCCGGTGCTTTTTTGAATATCTCAGTTAGTTTATTGCTTCCCTTTATTCCGACTATCCTGCCAGCCTTAATGATAAGTTCTACCGGTTTTTTTAACAAACCGATTGGTGCAAAAGACCCATCAATGACCACCTTCCCTTCTGAATTTCCCTCAACCGGTGCACAGTATGCCTCTCCAGCCGGGAGATTTGAGAAACTTCCGGGTTCGGTGATGATACCGGTATCAGGATGGCCGGGTCTGGATTCTATATCAAGGTGGAGTTCGTAATCATCAGCGGTTTTTATTGTTACCTTTTTCGCAGCGGTCAATAACCCTGCCATCTTTTCTGTAATCTGGGCAATCTTATGGTAGTCGGCATTGAGTGTCCTTGCCATTACACTTAGGGTTATGCCCGGCATTGTCGCACCCCTTACACCCATCTTTGTTGCCTCAATCCTGGCCCGGGTATGGGTCAGGGAAAAACTGGTGGGTATGATAAAGGCATCACACCTTTTCAATATCTCAGCGATGATTGGTGGTGGTTCCTTGCCGTGAATTCCGGTTGGTTCTATTTCAATAAGGATTGAGCTTGATCGGTCTGGTAATTCATTCCATAAAGCTTCACCGATTCTTCGACAGGGGCGGTCCACAATGATAACAACCCGCTCACCCCTTTTTATACCCAGGCATTGATTGATGATAACCCTGGCTGATGACCGGATTTTTTTTACCATCGGAAGTGGGCAAAGGCCTTGTTTGCCTCAGCCATCTTGTGGACTTCTTCCCGTTTCTTTATTGCTGCCCCTTCATTCTTGCTTGCCGCAATTATCTCTTGGGCAAGCCTCTGCTCCATACGATACTCGGGTCTCGCCCGGGCAGCCTGAATTATCCATTTTATTGCCAGACTCTCTTTACGGTTCGGACGCACCTCCATTGGAATCTGATATGTAGCACCACCGACCCTCCTTGGTCTCACCTCAAGAATCGGTTTTACATTATTCAATGCCCTTTCAAAGACCGCAAGCCCATCCTCTTTTGTTATCCTTTCAATCTCTTCAAGCGCCTTATAGAATATCTTCTGGGCGATGCTTTTTTTGCCATCCCACATCAGGTTATTGATAAACTTGCTCACAATGATACTATTATACTTAGGGTCGGGTTGAATCCTTCTTATCGTTGCCCTTCTTCTTCTTCCCATATTTACCCCTTAACTTGCTGCCTTTGGTCGCTTTGCCCCATAGAGGGACCGGCTCTTCCTTCTATTTTCAACGCCAGCTGCGTCATATTTACCGCGCACAACATGATACCGAACACCGGGGAGGTCCTTTACCCGGCCACCGCGCACCAGAACAATGGAATGTTCCTGAAGATTATGCCCCTCACCAGGGATATAAGCAGTTACTTCATACCCATTGGTCATCCGCACCTTGCAGACCTTGCGCAGGGCTGAATTTGGCTTTTTGGGTGTAGTCGTATAGACCCTGGTGCAGACACCACGGCGCTGGGGATTTCCGGTCAATGCCGGGGCACGACTCTTCTTCTTGACCTTCTTTCTTCCCAATCTCACAAGTTGATTGATTGTTGGCATTTGCCTCCTTTTTCCTATTATATCCAAAATCTCTTCTTTGTCAACAATATCTGGTACTGACTCCTCTCCACATTTTATAGAATGCTTTCTTTAGGTTCAATAAAATCTATTCGTAAGACTGTAGTGGTAGACCTTGGTCTGCAGATATTTGAAAGCAAAATGAACCCCTCACCTATATCCTCTCCCCGCAAAGCGGGGAGAGGGCAAGGGTGTTGTTTTTATATTTCCCAATTGGCTGTTTAAGAGATGAAAATAATTTGAATAAAACTGGAAAGGACTCAGTATCTGGTAGGTGCAATCTCCGAATTAATTAGTCTTCTCTTTCTCTGCTCTGAGCTTGACTTTTTTTTTTTAGTGTATATAATAGTGTACAAGGAGGTTCATATGAATAGACTCCTTATAATCACCATAATCTATTTAACATACTTATGGGGAGTTACACTGCCTGCAAAATTGGACAAGGCAAAATACCTTAAATCAAGTCCGCTCGATAATTCCATTCATACTCCACAACCAGGTGGCTATTGCGCAATTGATTCCTGCTACGTCTATTCAATGTGGACTCAAATCCAGGAAAATCTGGCATATAATCCAAACATAGCAGGGCTTGAATTTGTCTGTGCCAACTTCGGCTCTGGTTCAAGATTGGATGTCTCACAGACCGATAACGAATTTTCATTCTCTTTGACTGACCTCTTTGTCTATCAGGTACAATTTGGTGCACCCCACTATCCTACTGCAATCGCCTCAGGGTTTGATTTGATTGGCACCGGTCCCCATATCTCTTTTGCCTATGGCTGGATGACGCAATCCGGAATGGCTGGTCAGTTTGAAATTGGAGGCTGGTGGTCATCTAACTGGGATACACCGGTGGACCTTGGACCGGGTGAGGTTGATGTCTGGTGGAACATCGGTAAACAACTGCCCAGTGGTAATCTTATCTTTATCGGTGTTACCCGGGAGGACTATTTAGGCAATACCCGTCTCATCTACCGCACTTATTCCTCTAATCTCTCCACAATGCTTGCTGGTGGCCAGATCCATCCTGATTTCCGCAGTTACTGGGGTTTTGATATAAATGGTGGCATTGCCTATGTTTTTTACTATGATTCCCTCTTGAATATATACTATCGCGCAACAACCGATGGTGTAAACTGGTCGCCGGAACAGGTTTATAACATAATCTGGCCTGAGCCATTTGATTCCAATTTAGTCTTCTGGACTCAGGCGGTAGTAATGGACAATGGTGAACCAAAACTGATCTTTGATAATATAGATTATCAAGACTATATCCAGGACAATTATCCTTTTTCCGGAAAGATTTATGTCTCACCGGGTTCGGGACAAATCTGCCGAGAGATATCTACGGGTTTGACCAGAAATTTCTATCCCACGATTGCCTCTGGTGGAAATTATCTGGTTGGTCTCTGGCATTCCCAGACCGGACCAGGAGAGGATTCATTGGCATTCTGGAATCTCTATTACAATTATTCAACTGATGGGGGCTTGACCTGGCATACACCCCGTAATATCACGGGTGATTTTGGTTATCGCCATGGGTTAGCAAAAATTGCCAAAAGGATTGATACCCAGAATAATCAGTTTTTTTATGTCTTCGGACAAGATATGGTCGCGGATTTAGATCCGATATGGATGTGCTGGCGGGGCTGGCAGTATGCCCATCATGCCCGCTGGTACTGGGGCAGGCAGGCGATTACAGGAATTTCAGAAGAGAAAAAGACAAGGCAGGTAAGACTTTCTTTAAACATCGCACCCAATCCTGTAAGGGAAGATGCTGTAATTACCTATACCCTGCTGAAATCAGGAGATATTTCTATTAAGATTTATACAATTGATGGCAGGCTGGTAAGGACAATTGATGCGGGATATCGGAATGCGGGCAGATATACATTAAATTATTCATTCAAAGACTTCAATTCCGGGATGTATATAATTCTATTTGAAAATGGTAAGGTTGGTCCAGGCAGGGCTTTTGTAGTCGCAAAATAGGTAAATCATGATGCTTGAAATGTGGAATCTTAAGAACCCCTCATTTTCTATCCTCTCCCCGCTAAAACGGGGAGATGGCAAAGGTGATGGGTCCATATTGGTTTTTGACTTATGCGCATTAGACTAAAAAACATTTAAAGAAAAGAGGCATTTTTGGCAAAAACCCCAGGCTAAATGGGAGATGGTCTTGACATTTAGTAAAGTGTGGCTATAATTAGGAGGCAAAATGGTCAATTTTATCCTGATTCCATTTATTTTTAGCGGAATTACTGGTAAGATTCAGGGTGTAGTAAAGGATGAAGATACAAAAGAGCCCATCGCCTTTGCTGATGTGATATTGTTAAATACGGAGATGGGCTCCGCAACCGATGAAAATGGCAATTTCTTTATTTTAAATGTCCCACCAGGTAGATATTCAGTGGAAATATCCTATCTTGGCTATCAGACAAAGAGAATTGAAGATGTTATGGTTGAAATTGACCGGACAACCCGGCTCAATATTACTTTAAAACCGAGTGTCATAGAAATCGCACCGGTAACTGTTTATGGGGAAACGCCCAAAATAAAAAAAGACTATGTTGCGACAACCCAGATTGTTCGTAAGCCCGAGATTGCTACATTACCCATAGACTATACACCCACCGTGATTTCGTTTCAGGCCGCTGTAGCACGCACTGATACTGCATTGCATGTCCGCGGGGGCAGGGCAACTGAGGTTCAGTATATGATTGACAATGTCTCAATCATTGACCCCCAGACCGGAGACTTGGCGATCGAACTTTCTAAAGGGATTGTTGAAGAGGTAATATTTTTACCCGGCGGTTTTGATGTTGAATATGGTAGGGCAATGTCCGGGGTGGTGAATTTAATCTCCGAAAGACCCCAGAAAAGTTTTAAGGGAAATCTCTATGCAAAGACCGAAAAGATTATGCCCTTTTATTATGATTTCGGTTATGAGAATTACCAATCAACAATCCATCTGCCCGCAACGAAGAATTTTCTGGGGCTTGCTTCAATAGATATTATGCAGACACAGGATTGGGACCCGAGGCTTTATATATTGCCCCACAAAAAGAGGCAGGATTATTCTCTATATACCAAATGGCTTTTTACGCCATCACAAAAATTTAATTTGAGTCTAAGCGGGGCAAAGTCAAGGAGTCAGTTTGACCGGTATACCGGACCAGTTCCATTCTTTAAATTTCACCTGGACAACTACCGCTCGGATATGCGTAAGGGTAATCTGGCAACAATGAATCTGAGTTATCTTCCCAGCAATCGGATGTTGTTCAATCTCACCCTGAGTCGGCTATATACAAAACGAATCTTTGGTGTACGTGAAATGGGTTCATATCAATTATTTGATGATTTTAAATTCCGTGATTATAATACCCTTACCTGGCCTCAGGCAAGTCACCGAAATCCCTTTGGTGTTACATACTACCGGGTCATCAGTGAAGGCGATTATCCACAATACCAAGAGAAGTCCTCGGAGATTTACAATCTCAGCCTGAGAAACACATTTCAAGTTCATAATTACCATGAATTGAAATCTGGTATTGAATATATCTATCAGAATTTAGGAAACTTCACCTATCTGTTGTGTGGTGATACACTCAATCCAATTGCCGATGAATACAGACATCAACCCAGGGAATATTCGGTCTATCTCCAGGACAACATTGACTACAAGGGATTTTATGCCAAGCTCGGTGCCCGCTATGACTATCTTGGAGTAGATATTGAAGGAGTAAAACCTAAGAAGAGTATCTCGCCGCGACTGGGCTGTTCCTTTTTGGTTACCGAAAAGTTTCTCTTTCGGGCAAACATTGGTCGTTATGTCCAGCCTCCCTTGTATGATTATATTTACCCATATTACAAAATGCTACCTCTACCTCCCCAATACTACTCCTACATAGGAATAGTGGGAAATCCTGATTTAAATCCCGAAAGGACACTGAGCTACGAGATAGGACTTCAGGGTGAGATAAAAGAGAATTTAATTGCAACAACCAATATCTTCTATAAAGATGTGACCGACCTGACCGGCACACGGTATATACCTGCCCTGCCTGTTGGTTATTTCCAGTATTTTAATGTTGAATATGCGAACATAAAAGGGCTGGAGGCAATCCTTGAATTTACCAACCGGGTCTTTTCCGGAAAGGTCTCCTATACTCTATCCTGGGCACGGGGGACGAGTTCCTATGCCGGTGAATATGCGGATACATCCATAACCAGACCCGCACAGGATTATTATCTAAACTTTGACCAACGTCATAGAATCTTTATTCAGGGGGCATTGAAAGTGCCTTTTGCAACGACAATCTATCTTTTTAGTTACTTTGGAAATGGTTTTCCCTATACCCCACCGGGCTATGCTGGAAAATACGAAGAACGGAATATCTTCCATCTGCCATTCCAGCGCGAGTTTGACTGCCTTATTTCAAAGCAATTTCACATAAACCACCTCTCTTTAAACCTCCAGTTAGAAGTCCTCAATCTTCTTGATGAACGCTATGAGGTTGCCCCGCATTATCCCTTTGTCAATCCGGAGGACATTAAACCCGAGGACTTTGATTATTATCTTTCAATCACCAATCCCTATTATAGCCCGGCTGCAGATTTTAACCACGATGGGCTTATGACACCCTACGAGTCGTTTCACTCCTTTCGGGAACTAATCAAGGCAACCGATGACTGGGTTGCCGCATATACCGCACCAAGAAGGGCAAGGATTGGTATTACAATAGGTCTATGAAGAGGATTTTCAGCGTTGTTTTTACTGCACTTATCCTCCTTCGGGCGCAAAATGGCGGTGATGGAGAAAGTCTATTAAACCAGGCACAACAGGATTATGAAAAAGGGGAATATACCAAGGTAATAAGCACTCTTGAGGGCGAATTGAATCAGTTTAAAGGAGACGATAGAGTTGTGGCACACAAGTATTTAGGTTTGAGCTATCTTGCCCTTGGTGATAATGCATCAGCCAAAGACCATTTCAAACTTCTCTTGAAAATGAATCCTAAATTTCTTTTTGATACTACAATAATCAAGGGCCCGGGGATAGTCAAGGCAATCAATGAGGCAAGGAAGGAGATTGCCCGGGAGGCGGCATTCTGTTCCTGTTTTATCCCTGGTTCAGGGCAGATGATTAAAGGCGAAGATATGAAAGGCAGGATTATAATGCTCGGTTCAGGGATAAGTCTGGCCGGTGCCCTTTATTTGTGGACCATCACCAACAATAAACACGAACAATATCTCTCCCTGGGACCCGATGACCAGGAGAGGATGGATGAATATTATGACGTCTATAATCGCTGGTACCACCGGGCGCTTCTGGGGAGTACATTATTTATCGGGATTTATCTTTACAATTTTATTGATGCAATGTTTGCAAATACTGAAGTTCGCATCGCATCTAATTGCAACAATTGCCGGATATACTGCACAACAGATAACGAAAAAATTCAATTCGGCTGTTGGATTAAATTCTCAAGATGAAAATTACAAATAAACATCTCCTGATCATTGTTTTTCTTTTTCTCAACTGTCTGAATGCACCTCGGGATAATAGATACGACCCCCAAAATCCCCATAAGGCAGAGATAATCGGAACAGTATATGAGCCAGACAGTGCAACTATCACCGGTGCGATTTTACAACTTTATGATGACAATAATCAAATAGTCCAGGTTGATACTAGTGATACACAGGGGGAATTTGTCTTTTTAAATATTAACCCCGGGGTCTACAAAATTACCGGTCAGACAAAATACTATAGTAAAGTTGAAATTGAGGCAGAAAGCCTCTGGGCCGGAACCGTCCTTGACTCATATAATATCTTATTTACAACCTTTCACTTTGAAGATGACCTGCCAAATGAGATGCCCTATGGTTTTTATCGTATTAGCGGCACCTGGCGTGTTGTCTCGGACTCCAGCGCAAATCATTCAATACCTAATGTCTACAATGGGTGCAATACCGATGCCGGCGATTGGGCAATTACCTTCTTCCGGAGCCCGAGTCAGGCATTAGAGTTTTCCCTCAAGATGAAGGTCTTGAGTTCATCCGGCAATGACTGGGAGACTGGTATTTTATTGTGGTATCAGGACCGAAGAAATTACTATTTTATAAGGATTAGACAAGGTTATTCGACCTATGGGGTAATGAAGGACAGCGTAGAGACAATATTCTACACTAAGCCATTAGACTTTACAACCGACACCTGGCATCATTTAAAGGCAAAGCGTTGTGGTTATGCACTTCCTGTCTATATTGATGAATTCTTTCAGTTTCCT
>JBDRWI010000023.1:0-32904 GCA_039802265.1 Caldifarciminota bacterium
CTTTGCCGCAAAGATAATCGGTAAAATTGATGATATAAAGTTTTCAGAAAACAGATTGATAAAGAGTGGTGAGCAATGGCTACAGATTGGTAGTGGAAACCGGATTGCAAAGATGAGACTACCTATGGCAATTGAAATTGTGGAAGCAAATGAGATTGTAAAATCCCAGCCTGGCTTGGTCACAAAAGACCCCCACAATCTCGGCTGGCTTTTAAAGATCAAACCACCAAAAGAGATTGGAGAATTTAGAAAAGGAGATAACGCAAAAGACTGGCTTGAAAAGGAGTTTGATAGATTGCACCAGGAATTTGAACAGAGCATAGGACTGACAATCGCTGATGGTGGTGAAATTGCCTCTGACCTATATGAACGTCTGTCTGACGAACAATGGCATGGATTGGTGAAGAAATTTCTGGAATAAAAAATGGACAATAATAAATAGAAAAAAAACCGGTATTTCCAAATCTCGCTTTCATCGGAAAAATGTCATAATAAATCTTTCTGAAATAATATAATAATCCTTGGATTTAAGCGGTTTTTATACCAGTGAGTAGATAACCTTACTGATAATAAAAACAACAGGCACGACAGACGGAAAAGAATTTTTTACCAATAATAAGTTTACGGAGGTTCCTTCATAGCAGGATTATTCCAGCATTCTAAAATTTGTTTTCTTTAATATTGCCCCTAATATAAATCAGACAGGATTCTATATGATACAGAGCAAACCTCACAAACGCATCAACCGTAGATTGTCTTCAATTAGTCGCCTTTAAAATCTCTTGAAACAATTGCCAAATCTATATCATCATCGTTGTCTTATAATCTTTATCAGCCATTTTTACCCAGTAATTTATTAATTCTTTTTTTGTGATTATATACTATTATTATAATCAAATGCTTAATCCGTCAAGCAATAGAGCGAAAAAAAAGGCAGCAAGAAATAATCTGTAAGACAATTTCTTGTATGGTAATATCTTGGGGTTTCAATTGAGAATTCATCACATACATAAATTCTTGTTTGTAAAAGGTGTTAAAAGTTAAAACTTATATTGTCTCCACTTCGTAAGTGGGGCGGGTACAAAAATGCCATTCCACTTTTGCAAAAAGTGAAAAGATTAAAAAGTTTACTTCGGAGAAACTTCTAATTTTGTCTGTCTCACTGGTTCAGTTATTGAATTTATTTGAAATCCATTCATGATATCACTACGGTTGACTCACTTTAAATTATGAGTATAATGTTGGCGTATGACCTTCCCTGTTCACACGAAAGGGTTTCATCAAAAGTTTTTACACAAAAGGAGAATAAAATGTTTAAGAAAAAAGTCCTGTTCGTTTTTTTGTTGACTTACTTTTTATTTCTAAATGGCTGCAAGAAAAAAGAACCGGAACTGCCAGCTAAGGGTGTGCCATTCACCGATTCACTTTATGGCACAACAATTGTCCGCATTACCGATAAAGATATTGATAATTATTCGGGTAATGGTATAGAAAACGAGTATGCACGGGCAGATGCTTATAATAGAGATGAGACCTATTTAATCCTCCGTGGTAATGATGGTGTCTTTTATCTATATAACGCCTCAAATTATCAACTTGTAAGAAGCCTTGACCATCTTAGCGGTGGTCAGGAACTGGAACCAAGATGGCACGCAACCGACCCCAATATCTTCTACTATTTTTCTGGTCCCAATCTCAATTCATATAATATTACAAGCAATGCACAGCAGATAATCCATAACTTCGCCCAGGAATTTCCTAATTGCTCTTACATAACCACTGGGTCAGAAGGTGATGCATCTATGGATAGAAATTACTGGTGTCTTATGATTGTAGATTCGACATTTAACACAATTGCGGTCGTTGTCTATGAATTGAGCACAGATAGCATTATCGGTCAAAAGACGAGTTTTCCGGACGCTATAAATTGGGTGAGTATGGATATGTCAGGTAACCATGCAGTCATTGGATATGATAGCCATGTCTGCCAGGTCTTCAACAAGAATCTCACAAGTTATATTGACCTGCCTGCCGGTGCGAATGGGCATATGGATTTGGCACTTGATGCCTCAAATAATGATGTGATGGTCTATCAGAATAATGCCACGGACTGGATTGCAATGGCGGATTTGAATACTGGAACTGAGACCCCACTCGTCCAGATTCCCTTTGATGTCAATCCTGACATCGGGCTTCATTTTTCCGGCAATTGTGGTGCAACACCTGGCTGGGTTCTCGTTTCTACCTATGGAGCAAAAAATCCACCTAAAGGTAATACCCATTCGTGGATGGATAATTTACTATTTATGGTTGAACTGAAGGCAAACCCAAGGATAATAAAACTGGCGCAGACCCACTCCTACACCGCTGAAGACCCAGAAGATGTAGAAAAAAATTATTTTGCTGAGGCATTTGCGAGTATAAATTATAATGGCACAAAGGTTGTCTTTGGTTCAAACTGGGGGATTCTGTCCCCGATTGATTACACCGATGCTTATCAGGTTAAAATGCCCACTGGCTGGAATCAGTGAGCAATCAAACATTATGTAATAAAATTGTTTGTAATGATAATTTGATTTGTGTGTGAAAGTAACTCGTTTCGTTAGAATCCTATTCCAACAGCGGTAAATTCTACTGACCAGTTCTTGGGCCAGAATTTGTCAATGTGGTTATACAGGGGCAGGATGAAGCCGATTGGTCCAACAATAATCTTTATACCTGTATCATAGGCATATTCCCATTTTAAACTATCGCCATTATAATAATAACCCAAATCACCAAAAATTCTTAATGGGAAACCTTCTGGAAATTGTATATTCATACACAAAAGCCCATCAGTCTTTATATGATAACCCTGATAACCCGCCATATTCCCATCCTGTTTGATATGGATATGCTCCTGCGGAGACGCATATCCTTTATGCCCGAAGAATAAATCAGAAATAAAGGTGTGCCTCAAGGCACCATTTAAAAATATCATTTCCTGATTTGGCGCACTACCAAGGATCTTTCCGGCAAAAAGTCGGAAATATAATGGCGATAGATATAACTTTGAATTTTTCTCAAACTCAAAACTCAATTTTGTAAAACTCCAATCAGTATTAAAAAATTTATCAGTTCCGCAGAGGTTCATGCCCATAAACCAGTGATTTGTGTGATAAGATAATTGATTCTGTAGTAAATAATATTCTGTAATCGTCCAATCTATTGGATCAACCGAGATAAATGATTTTAGATTATTATAACTTAAAAAAGTCTTTATATCTATCCTGGGGTTTGAAGTTAATAGAATTCCAAAATTATTCGTAAAACCTGCCTCATATTTTAATTCATCATTATGGTTAGAAGCTTTTAAAAATATTCGGGAACGATAACCCTTTTTGAAGATAAGGGGTGTCTGATAATTGAAGTTATAATAATGTTTTTTGCTTTTGACACCGTAAATATAGCCAACCAGCCACTGGTTTTTCCCCTTGATGAAATCTGCATCAATAAATTGAGTGCCGGCAAGATAAAATCCCGGGGTGAAGCCGTCGTTTGTATCATACCATAAATAAGGGAGAAGAAAGACCTGATAGGTATCAAACGAGGGCCAGTTGAAGAATGGTTTTATTGCAAATTTCTTTGGATAAAAGTTATTATAGCGGTCTGCCTCAGGTGTGTAATTATATGGGTCAATGATTACTTTCTTTATTTTCCTTGCTTGAGAAAACTCAAAGGTATCTATCTTTTGTTCAATCTTCAAAACCTGTGCACCATTGTCAGTCTGAACCAGTAAATCGGTCGGAAGCAAAAATTCACCCTTATTTTCAATCATAAGAACATTTTTTGATATCTTTTTTATCTGCCAGTCACAATATTTTGTAGTATGTAAAAAATCATTGAAGAATTTTTGCAAATCCTTGCCACTCACCTCCTCACATATACGGATAAAATCTTCGGTATGCGGATGTTTGAATTTGAATTCTTCAAAATATATTTTCAATACCTTATCAAATATGCTTGTGCCGAGATATACCTCAAGATATCGCAAGAATAAGGCAGGTTTTGAATATGCAGAAGTTTGATACACAATCGGTGCATCCACAAATTCATAAGCAGGGGTCAAAATTGGTTTTTCTAACTCATTGGTTAGGGTAATATAATAAAGCAACTTACTGGTATAGTCGTGCGGTAGTGAAGGAAGGCTCTTAGATTTCAAGAATGAATTGGCAACACCGTATTTATCAATAAAATATCTTGCCTCAGTGTATGAGGTCAGCCCTTCGTCAAGCCAGGCTTCGTCCATTTCATTAGAACCGAGTATGCCATAAAACCACTGATGGGCAATCTCGTGGATAATCACCATCTCAAACTGCCTTGTCAGTCTATCTTCACTAATGCCAATTATTACCAGATTCGGATACTCCATTCCACCACCGAAATATCCCTGGACCACACTCAATTTTTTATATGGATACATACCAAACCACTTGTTATATCTCATTATCGCATCAACTGCATAATCTCCGGCATTCTCCCATTTTTTGCGGTATTTTTTTATATAATAAACCTCAATCTCTATTCCATCAACTATTCTCTTCTCAATCTCAAAATCTTTATCACAGACCCAGGCAAAGTCGTGGACATTCTCGGCAAGGAAGCGAACAATTTTTCTATTATTCTCTAATTTAGATGAATCTAAAACCACACCACTACCTGCCACCACATAATCGTTTGGCAATTCTATTGAAACATCAAAATTTCCAAATTCTCCGTAGAATTCACCGATTGCGTGATAACCCTGCTTGTGCCAGCCCTTTTCATCAAAAACACAGGGCTTTGGATACCACTGGACTATCTCATAATGTTTACCCCTGTACCCAAGACGGGAGAAAATCTTTGGAATTTTTAAAATTGCATCAATTTTTAGAACAGCTGAATCGCCGTTCAATAAAGGTTTTTCAAGCACCACTGCCATAATCGTTTCATCTATTATAAAATTTAATTCCCTCTCCCCTATTTGCACCGAATTTATATCAATCCAGCCCCTTTCTGACTTCTTTGCCTTTAAGAATTTATAAGAACCCATTTTTTTTAATTCCTTTGCAAAAGTTGTATTGTTATCACGATAGGCATTGGCGTAGAGATGGAAATATAGTGTTTCAATCGTGCTTGGAGAATTGTTATAATATACAAGGATTTCTTTTATTTTGAGTGTATTACTATCAGTATTCAGAGATGCATTTATCCTGTATGATACATCCTGTTGCCAAAAGAATAATAAAAGGATAAATAAACTCATCGAAGCGGAGTAGCGATTTTTATTATCTCACAATCATCACTCAATCTATCCATCTTGCTTCCCCAGTGTGTATCACCTAAATATGCCGGGTCAAGGATAAAATAATTATCACCAATATAAAATCCCTTTTCCATTAAAATTGCCAGTGCCGAGTCTGTTCTGGGCTTGAGTCCCAAGGCGACATGATTGGGCCAACTTAAAAAGACGATGTTGGAGTCTGGATAATCAAGGACGCTCCATAATAAACAGTACAAAAAGACACTTCTGCCATCGCAATCGTTCTTACCATCAATCAACTGATTGGTGATGCTCTTTATCGGCAGGCTGTTATCGTAACTAAAGATGCTCTCTGATTGGCAGAATTTTAAAAGGAAATTTACCCGGTCAAACTCATCAAAATTGCTTACCAGAAATTTTAGTTTATCTATAATGCCTAAATTCTTTAATTCCTCTATACCACAGGAGACCATACCATAAAGACTGGGTGGAAGATTCATTGTCCATTCTGCCTGTTCAGCCGGAATAGAAATTGTCAATTGATACACACTATTTTTAAAAAGCCATTTCAATCTTTTGGTGTGAACCGGGGATCTTGAAAAATGCGGGATTGATTTAATGAGTGGAAAGGGCTTGAGATTCGTATTATCTATTCTCAAACTCTGGTAGACCGACGCTGGATTGTCGTATCTCAATTTGCCTAAAGGAGTTCTGGTATCAAATTCTTTGAGATAATACCTTCTGCGATCCTTTTCTATCCAGGTCCCTTTTCTTATCTTCCAGTCATCGGATAGATTCAATCCAAGATAGCATTCCCTTTCATTATAAAATAACTGTATGTCCCAGCCCAGGTTCTGCACGATTGCAACCGTCGCGATGGCACCGCTTTTTTGATTGCTAACCTTTTTTGTGAGAATTTCATTTATAGTAAGATAGGAATCTTTTACCCCCTTTTTTTCAAATTGAGAAAAATACTCTATGAGAAAAATGACCAGTGCAAATGGGTTATCCTTTATATTTTCTATACCTGATAAAGAATCCAGGGGGTCAAACAATTCATCGGTCACCTGTCTGCTTGATTCTTCAAATGTGCTATTGAACTGAAAAAAAATATCACCGATATTATTCAGGGCAAATATCTTACTGATAAAAAAAATTGACCACGCAGAAAGTAATACTAATATACCAATCAATACTATCTGACGCATAGGTATGATTCTTATGTCATTGTTTTTTTCATCCCTTCTATCTTCGCCTCCAATTCCTCGATCTTCTGCCTTAATTTTTCCTTCTCTGCCCTTGAAATTTTAACCCGGACACGAATTAAAAAATAGACATCTATTACAATTATCACAATCTGTAGAATAATCAACAACACATTTTTGTTGATAATTCCAATTATCAATGAGACGAAAGACAAAATTAGAATAACAATCAGCCCTTCTATCATAAAACCTCCCTGGGTATCGCTGATGTCATAATCTTGCTGACCTATTTAGCGCGACTGGCTTATCTTTATTATCTCACCCTTTTCATTTAATGTAACAACCAGAATCCGATTTATCTTTACCGCATCAACCGTGCGAACGGTCTTTTTGAACTGCAGACTGTAAACCTCTTTCACTCCCTTGGGCAATCCCAAGGATAGTTTTCTGTACACACTCTTCTGAGGAGCAACAACTTTCTTAATCAACCTGGGTTCAACATCCCTGAAATCAGGAAACCTCGCCATAATCTCTTTTTTTATTTTCTTCAGTTTTTTTTCATCAACCATTGCTACTCCTTTATCCTACATCAGGGGGTGTCCCTGAAATTTCCAGCCCTCATTTCTATTTTCTCCCTTAAAGAGGAAGAAAATGAAGAGATTGTATGCATCCTTTGGATACAGTAGCCTCCTATTTTAATCTTATAAGGGGGTCGCCATACAACACAAACTGCAGAAGTGTCTTCTGGTCATCGTCGTCCAAAAAACCATGTCTTCTGATCATCTTGCGCGCAAAATCCAATTTTGCGTTCTTAAATGCCTCACCCACGGTAATCCCCTGTTTTACATATTCCAAGAAATATTTCACCAGCAAATCCGCCTCGGTTGAAGGCGGAACCGGTGGTCCATAGGCAATTGTTGTTGAACCACAGAAACAAAGGACATGATCCTGACTCAAAAACCTCAAAGAAATTGCATTATTTTCGGATTTATTGATAATATATGCGCCATAGCAGGCCTCGGATGCAACAACACCCGAGGCATCAACAATATTCTTTGGGGTCAGGGCAATTGGATAATTATCACCTTCTTGACCATACCAGTTTGATGAAATGTCACTTCCGTGGAGATTAAAATATAAAAAATCTTTTTCCTGGAGCCAAACGGATTGGAATTTATCCGAAGTAATCGGTGGTGAAATCTTCAGATCTTTCACATCCCCGATTTGCTGATAAACATTCTTTGATGCCTCCTTCCATACTTTGGCGGTCATCCCGAAGGATTTATTTACCATTTTAAAAGACTTGTTTAATTGTTTTATGATAAAGTCCGCATTCCGGTTATCAGGAATTCGGGCGCATACCCGTTCCGGTATCAAAAAATCGTCATCCCTTGAGGCGTAGGGATTGTCCGAGAGAACACTTCTATCATCATCCGCACAGGGATTGGGCAAACGGAAAAAGGGAACGACCTTATCACCGCCAAGCAACAATAAAAAATCAACACTTCCCCAACTTGCCTCAATTGACTGGATAAAATCTCTGATTGCCCCGGGGTCTTTCTTTGCGGGTTTTATCCTGAATCGGTTGGACTGGTCAAAGTAGATAAATTCAATCTGGTATCCTTTTCTTTTTTTAATATAATCTTTAACTGCCTCCTCCACCGATTTGCTATCGCCAATTTCTTTAACAAGAAAATCTTTACCGCTTAAAATCAGCATCCGCATAACAATTGATTATAACTAAATCTAAAAAAATGTCAACGGAACGATTCAAAATACCTCACCAATTGCAAAGTGTAAGGCACCCGCTGATTCACCGGCCGCAGGTTTCATCTTCAATCCATAATCAAGTCTTACGCTACCCAGCGGGATACGCAATCTAATACCCAGGCCAACACCCCATCTCAAATTCCAAGCAATGCTATCAATTTCTTCCCAGACATTTCCTCCATCAATAAAGAAGACACCCCAGATAATTCGGTAGATTGGAAATCGGAATTCAGTGGTGGTCTCAAATAATACCTTGCCACCGATAGGATTTCCCCAAGAATCCTTTGGTCCGATTGACCACTCATCATAACCCCTAACCGATGTCGTCCCACCGCAATAAAATCTTTTGTAAACGGGTATATCTACGAAGGGTGCCATTGCCTGAATAATACCGGTTTTAAATGCACACCCTAAAACTATCGGTAAAAATGGTTTGAAAAATCTGAGTTCCACTGTTGGTCGCACATAGTTTACATCGGCGGGCATAATAATTCCGCTTGTCTCAATTATTAAACTGGTGTAATTGCCAGAGTTGGTAAAGATTGGGTCATCCCTCTTATCTTTCAGCCAGTTTAGTATTACTCCGTGGAGCCAATCGTTTTGAGTACTGTCTTTTTTAATATTAATATTGCTAACTGGAAAATATGTGCGGATATGTTCAAAATTATACCTTACTGAGAATAAGCCATCAAAAAGACCAAACCGGGATTCGTTATACAATCCGATGTGGCGGGTATTGAATCCAACCTCTTTTTTAAATTGATAGAATGAACCGATACAATAACGAACAGGTAGAAAGAGAAGTCTGGGCAGAGAAATTTCAGAATTCAGGCGATATTCAGCAAAACTCAACTTACCTTCAATCTTTCCCTGCCAGGCGCGACCCATGAGATTCAAGTGTGTAATCCCGGAGCCGAATCTTAAGTAATCTTTGGTCCCATAACCGACCCTGAAATTCAAAATGATCGGCTCTTTCTCTACCAGAACAAACTGCACAATTTTCTGATTGGGTTTTGAACCATTTCTTTTTTGGGTTCTGATTGTACTAAATATTCCGAGATTTGCTAAATTGCGCCGACTTTTTAAGACCCGGGCATAACAGAATGTATCCCCGGGCTTCAGCGCGAGTTCCTTTAAGACGGTGCCTTTTTTTGTCCGGTTTAATCCGGAGATTTCAATATCTTCTACAAATTGTTTTTCACCTTCAATAATATTGTATACAATTTTTGCCTGATAGTTACCAATAACAAAGTTGAGGTTTATCTGAACCTCTGTGTAGCCAGGTTCGTCATACAAAGATTTAATGATATACTCGTCAATCTCAAATTTTCTCCGGTCAAACGGCTTTCCAATTCCGGTAATAATTTTTTCTCTCAAGAATTCGTCAGAGAATAAGTTGTTGCCTGCAAAATCAATTTCTCCAATAATGGTCTGTACCCCTTCTCTTATTTCTATATTGATTACAATTGTTTTATTTGTGCTATCAAATATTAAACTATCGTTGATTTCGGCATCCAGAAAACCATTATAATCATAAAGGTTTTTTATTGCTAAAATATCCCCGTCGTATATATTCTTGTCAAATTTTCCTTTGCGGAAAAGCGACCTTGTCTTTGTAAACATAACATTCTTGATCGCCCTATCACCCAAATAATTGTTACCCTGGATATTTATCTCTTTTACTCGAAAATTGATTTGGAAAAATATTAAAATAATAGAAAAACTCATTTTATCTTGAAGTTCAAATCTAAATCTACACTTGAATTCATATTCTCCTGGTCGTGCAGTGTAAATATTGAAAAATTGTCGTTGAGGCGATAATTTAAGCCGATCCGTCGCATCTCCCAGGATTCAATGCCCGTGCCATAGATAAGTGTTATCTTTTTGCCAATTTTCTTTTCAAATCCAATATCCCACTCTGCCGGTTCAAACAAATCACCCGTAATGGTAAACTTCTCAAATCCTAAGGATTTCTCAGCCGCCCTTTCCAGTTTACCCCTTGCCAGACTAACTGCATAATCCTTGGCGAGACCGCGCAGATTTATATCCCTTGCCTCAGCAATGAGATATAACCCGGGTCTCCTCCGGCCAATCAAAAGAAGGCTTATAATATCCTGTTCCGGAACCGATGGGATTGAGGATAATCTGAGATGCCATTTTTCAATAGTCCCGGAAAGGGTCAGCGTTATCTCGTAATCACCATCAACCGATGATACAAAATGGACTGCCTCCAGGTCAAGGACTGGATTTATCTGATATGGGTTATCAAACTGTATTAGGGCATTTGTAATTTCAAATTTTCTGCCAAGATAATTAATCGTTCCCACCGATGAAGTTTTAACGGTACCGTAAACATTTATCTTAGACAAGAACCCTTTAATCTGTAAATCTGCCTCAACATTGACATTAGCCACATTGTTGGCAATTTTTATCCCGTTGGGAGTATTGATGCCAATATCACAGTATATCTGCTGTAAAATTTTATTTTGCCCACCCACCGGTCGATTTGCGTTTGTTAATAATTTAGCGATTGTCTGGAGATTGAATGGCTTATCATATATTGCACGGTCAATAGTTATTTCACCATTTATGGTGTATGAATTCTTTCTGGCAAAAAAGCTGAGAGAACTTGAAATAACGAATGAACCAAATTCTTTGTTTGTATAGTCAAGCTTTTTGAGCAATGTTCTTATCGCAATTGTGTCTATACCACCTTTACCCATCCGGACAAAACCGTTTACAAGGAATTCTCCATTATTAACCATACCGCTTATATATTCAATATTAAAATAGTCCCTCTGAAATTTTATCAGACCAGAAACTGAAGCAATTACCATATCGGGTAGTGTATAACCTATTTCTTCTAAAACCAATTCTCCATTTATATCAGGGGCATTTAAAGATCCCGTGACTGTTACATCTAAATCAAAAAAGCCTACAGGCGGTGCCCCCTTACTGAAAATTGCATATAAGTTGCCAATCTCAATATGGTCAGCCCGAATTTTTAGATTAATTTCACCATATTTTTGGTCTAATGGCACCTGCCCCTGAATTGATATATTATGATTTTGTACCTGGATAAATGCCCTTTGAATATTGGCAAGTCCATCTTTGATTTCAATATTTATCGGCTCTGAATTGAGGATTTCATTCTTCTGGGCAACTAAATCTATTGTATCAATTTGAACTTTTGCCTCCGTCATTATAGGATTGTTGAGTTCACCATTTGCAAGAATGTTTCCTGTAACGAATGCCCGGTCTAATTCAGTATATGGTGTAAATTCAAAATGCCTTAGCAATAAATAAACCTTAAAAGGGTATGGCTCTTTCAATTGGACACTTGCCCTTAATCCCAGACTTTTTTTTATATCAAAAAATTCAATATCTGCGGAGTTTTTAAAAATATCAAATCCAAGGACACAATCTCCAAAAGTCCATTTATCATAAATGAAATTGGTAAATTGAATTTTACCCTTTCCATTGATATCGTTGATATTACCCGATAGATTGATTTCAAGTTTGATATTACCCCGCAAGGGAATTGAATCTCTACCAAAGACCCCGGGTGAATTAAACCTTATATCTTCGCTATATATCTTGAAAGAAAAACTACTATCCGCTATCTTATAATTGCCGGTAATTCCCAAGGTTCCACGCGGGCTTTGTATTAATCCCTTCTCAAGATAAATGTTTTTATCTCTAAAATCAAACTTCAAATCTGCCCGCTCTATTTCTTCGTTGTAAACACTACCTTTGTTAAATCTCAAATCTCCTGAAACAGATGGATTATCAAATTTACCTTTCACTTTTAAATTTACATTCAACGCCCCAGAAATGGGTATCTGTTGGTCCAAAAAATTATTTGTCAGATTTATGTCGTCACAAACAACATTTAAATCTCCCACAATGATTTCTGATTTTGTAATATTCAGTTTCCCGTTAAATTTTGTTAGAACATCTCTATCTATTAATCTCAAATTACTGATGGAAAGAAAACTATCTTGATAAATTACCATTCCAGAAACTCGGGGCTGAAATTTAGAAAATTTTAATTGACCCTGAATATAGCCTTTAAATTTTGGATTTTCAAAAGAACCTGTGATAGAACCTGGTATTCGTAAATTACCGTAGGGCGAGACAACTCCAGCAAATAGATTGGTAAATTTCTTTTTCAATGTAATCTCCCATCTTCCCTGCTTCTCAGTATTTGCGCTGATTTCCGCATTAAAATCAAGACTATCAAGGTATGGCATTTTCCATTTAAATTCAATACGACCGGAAATCTGATTCTGCAAATAGTTCAGCATTATTTCGGCGGTATTTGAAATCTTTATATCGGGTAGTGCGCCATCAACCCTGCCTTTTATCCTAACAACTCCACTCAGATCCCTGATTCCAAATTCTTCCGGATGCAGTTGTAAAGAATATTCCAGTGCAAAAATATTACCTTTTGCCAATGGTATATCTCCTTTTATTGTGGCATTAGACCTCTCTGTTTTAATAGCCAACTCTTCAATGAAAAGAATCTGCCCTGATAACCTGCCTATAATATCAAGTGAGAATTTTATATCCCTTTGATTTAATTCACCGATGATCTTCGTATTTCTGATTTCAATATGTTTGATACTTACCGCAAAAGACTTTTCCGTTTCTTGTTTTTCTTTCTCTTTATTGGGTTTAACGATCGTTGCCAATTCTCTTGCCCGATTCAAATCCACTACTATCTCATCAATAAGTAGCGAATTTATTTCAATCTTTTTTGATAGCAGGGCAAGGATATTGTATGCCACACTGATCGATTTGATTTCCGCAACATCTTCAATTTTCAGATTATAGATTTCTGTTTTGTACAATAGATTCCCTCGCAATGTGCCGATGCTGACCGGTAAACCAATCTGGTCTTGAATTGCCGAGGTTATCTTATCGCGGACGAAATTCAAAATAAATGGAGTCCCTGCAAGAATAAAAATAATGATAATCAATATTAAAAGAATCAAAGGCAAAAATAGTATCTTCTTCATTGTTTATAATTATAAATAAATATCTTGCATAGTCAATTGTAATCTGATTAAGACACATTTTGAGTTGAATGTATTAATGGGAAAATCTATGTTTGTAGGAAATAAAGCACAAAGCCGAAGAAAGGGCAATAATACAAATAATTCCCCAGTTAAAAATGGACCGCCCCGGAAATAAATCAAGAAGAATCCCCCCGAGGAGTGGACCGAATGCCCAGCCAAATGTCTGGGCGAGATTATAAAAGGCAAGATAACGACCGCGATTCTCATAATTAGCAATCTTTGATGCATAACTCTGGCTTGAAGGGGTTATCACCATCTCAGCGATGGTGATGATTACCATTGAGATAATTAGAAAAGAAAAATCCCGTGCAAAACCCACGGATAGATAACCTATTGCGTAAAATAACGAACCAACCCACAGGGCATTAAGTTCTTTCTTATCTGGAATCAGGTTCGTTATGAAATACTGAAAGAAAACTACCATAAAGCCATTGATGGAAAATAGTATCCCCAGTTGACTTTTGGTTATGCCTACACGATTTACTGCATATATAGATAATGGAGAGACGAGCTGTCCCCAGACAATGAATATTATGAAGGAAATTAATGTAAAGGTAAGAAAACGCCGGTCATAGATAACGGAAAAGGTCTCTTTCATACTTATTTTAGTAGTCGGTGAACTTCTTCTTTCATAGGACTTCGTTTCACAACAAAAATTGAACATAACAATTGTAGCAATAAACATACACAATGCAGTGACAAAAAATAGATAGGCATAATCAATTGTCGCAAGTAAACCACCTATTGCCGGACCCAGTGCCCAGCCTAAATTTCCACCCATCCGCAATAATCCGTATGCGGGCAACCGCTGCTGCTCATCGGTCAGGTCAGCAATATATGCCTGGGATGCCGGAATATAGAAAGAGAATAATATTGAATTAACAATAAGAAAGAAAAAAAGGACGTAGAGATTATGCCCGCGGAGTATAAAAATGCCAATTAAGATAAATAAGATAAATCTCCCCAAGAGTGAACGGACCATAATAAATTTTCTGCCCAGGCGATCGCTCAGCTCTCCCCCATAAAGCCCGCAGGTTGCACCAATAACCTGGGCGGTCATAAGAATCATCCCCACAAAGGTCATTCGAACACCAAGGATGTTATTGAGATAAAGACTCATATAGGGCATTGTAATGGAAAATCCAACGGCACTTATAACGTTCGTCGCAAAAAGCGCCCAGATATCTCTGGGAAACCCCCGGGGCAGGATTGAATATCTATTCATTAAGAATTGCTACTCAACCCTCAAAATTTTTGCCATCGGGTCCCAGATTGGCAGGTGAATTGGTTTCTGTTCAAATATTTCTTGTATTTCTTTCGGTAGATATTTTATATTTACTATCGCCTCATAAACATAATCATCAAACCAGTCATCATACATTGTGTAAAATCCTTCTGCTCCCTCTTCTCTTCCGTGGCTATTTTCAACCCACCATTTTACCGGTTTATTTTCTCTAAGATCAACACCCAACAACGCCATTGCGTGATTTGCCGTGCTAAATCTATAAAAAATTCGCATTTTTTTATCCATTTTCAAATCAGGCTGAAAAATTGAATTATAATCATAAACCCTTGAACTGAGTATTCCCATTTCCCTGTTGTTTTCTTTACCTATATCACAGGCAAACCAGACAGGTTCGTCATTCAGGATTGATTTTTTAACCGCCTCCTTTATTACATCAATATTGACATTTGCATGCTGGGGGTCAGAGGTATCAAAGATATTACGGCAGTTGTCAAACTGATAAAGACGATTAAACTCTCTACCCGGATAGTTGATCAATGATACATAAGATTGAAGATTAACCCCAACAAATTCCCTGTAGAATTCCTGGGGCGTATATCTTTTGGTTTCAAAAATTTTGCCATTTTTATCTTCGTATCTGAAGACAAATTCATCAGGTGGTTGAGAAAACTGCATCACGAGCATTCGGTAAACATTCTTCAGGACCTTGATCTTAAATGCCCTAAGTTCGGTTTCATCCGAGCCGTTCTGCGCCATCTTTCTTATTGTATCTGCTCCGGCAAGAACCTGTTCATTTATCAACTGCGTCATCAGCCAGGTATTACTGCTCGGTTCTGTTTCAGGAAATACATCTTTTGGTACAACCCCATACTTTTCCACGAGTGCAACAAACCATTGCCAGTAGCCGCCATCCTGAACACCGTTGTCGATGATAATATCAAGTTCCCTATCAAGGAGGTCGCGCCCAGTAGTATGAATTATAAACTCCAACAGGAAATTTGCCTTTTCCAATTTATCATAGAATGAGATGTAAGATTGAGAAAATTCAAATTCCTTGAGATTGTATTTCTTGATTACAATCGGTCGCAGGATATTCAAACCCGCAAAAATCCAGCATCTTCCGCTGTTCTTCTGGTCGGTAACTCCCTTTGTTTCAATCCGGTTTGTGAAGAAGTTGTTGTGCTTTCTCAAAACTTCGCGACTCAGTGCTATCTCGGGTAATTCATTATTGGTCAGGGCATTAATTAAAGCAGTATCTTTAGCACTTAAACTAAGTGAAGATTTCAATTCCCGCAATACTGGCTGGGAAATTCCGGTATCCTTCAGGAACTGACCAAAAAGGAATGATAAAGAGGCAAAAAACAAAGGCACTATCCATTTCATAAAACTCCTTTCTTTGATGATTCTTAAGATAACTGCCGGGCTTGCCTTAGACTATCTTATTTAATAAATACCACCTTTTCCGTAAAACCTTTATCTTCGTATTGTGCCTTGACAAAATAGACTCCGCAGCCCAGTAGATTCCCCTGATTATCCCGGCCATCCCATTTAAATTGATACCTTCCCATGGTCAGGTGTTCATTGACCAATTCCCTTATCAACCTACCCCCTGCATCATAAATGCTAACCTTTACATTCTCATTTCCCGGGGTGTTAAAACTGATCCAAACATTACTCTTAAACGGGTTAGGGAATGGTCGGTAAAGCAAAAACCTTTCTGCACTTACTGATTTCTTATCCGCAATCCCCGGGGCATTATTAGTATAAACCCGCATCATAAAGTCATAGGGATACCAGGGATGCCAGCCTGGATTGGAGGACTCTGTCCAGTACCAGTATGACACACTATCAAGGGGGATAGTATTATCCATCCCGATGTATGGGGATGTTGGTGAAGAAGATAACCAGTGCACGATAAGCCAGAATGGATTGGAATTGGTAACGGTAATTGTGGGTGAGAAATTCTTTACTGCCCAGCCTGTCCCCGCAGGATATATTGTCTCCGGAGGCGCCATGTAATAACTCGGTCCCAGACCGGGTAATCCTGAGGAATCCGCATTTAAGGACATAATCATCGGTGCCCCGGTGCTTACATAAAAGCGCGCAGATAAAATGTAGTATGGAGGTGGCAGACAGGGAATCATCTTCTGGGCGAATTTGTTATCGTAATAATTGGACGAGACATAGCCATATATATCAAGAATTCCATCATCATAGAGAATTTCAGTGGTGATATTTGTACCCTTGATTAGCGTATCATTTGAACGATTGTAATCATCAGCAACATTAGTGTAAAAATAAGCAGTATAGTTTCCTACAGCATTGGGAGTCCAGGCTGGATTCAGCCACAGTGTGGCTGACTGTAGAGGTGCCAGATATGACTGACCGGTACCGGTGTAAACAAGATTATTGTACTCATCGTAAATATTACAGATGACGGGGATATTTTCTGAATAACTCCCACAATTGGTGATCGTAGTTCGGGGTGGTCTTGAATAATTGAGTGTCAACTCACTGAATGGATAATAAATTGCCGCCACCGAACCATCATGGAAACAGATACTTCCCTGCCGGAGTGTGTCATTCGCCGGAAACATATCCCCGGCAAGCAGGGTATAGATGACTGTCGTATAACGGCCATATGCCGGTACTGTCCAGTTCGGTGAAAAAGTTAAGGCCTGCTCATTGCCACCTGCAAGATTAGCAACAAATAATGTATCACAATAAAGCAGGGCAGAAAGCGAATCATATATCTGGCAAACTGTATTGAAACTAACGGTGTTTGTTCCGTAGTTGCGAACCACGCCCTGGGGCGTGATAGACTGTCCAACCTGTAGCAAATTTCCTGGTGCGTTAATCTGCTTGACACCTACATCACTGGCAAACTGGTCAATAATTCGTATTGCATAAACCTCACCACCGTTACCAAATTCCCGGGCGTGAACTGCCTTACCCCCGGCAGTCACAAATGAACCGTCCTTTGAAATATCCACGGACAATAACGAACCAGGTTCATCGATATCGTCGAGTAACTGAAAGATCGGAGTGGAAGAAGACTTATTGAAAACCGTCAGGACATCACCGAATGTTGCCTGATATTGCCCCCAGGAAACCGCCGCCCCTCTTTCACCGTTTGAACTTAGTGCACATTCTTCAACATAATCGCCATACTGAGTATATTCCCATAAGGGTGTTGCTGATGATGAATCATACATCAAAACCTTACCTGAATAAGTTGGACTATATTGAAATGTCCCGGCCATAATTGTTGAACCGCTATCTGAAATGGCAACCGCAGTTACCCAGGGATGCCCGGTCTGATGCTGCCACTTGAGGGTGTAATTGGTACCGGTCCAGCGATACAAATATGTGCGACCGTAAAAATCACCTTTGACAATGTACTTGCCATCCGCAGAAATCTTTGCCACTGTCTGACCATAATTGGCGAGAGAATCTCTTCTTGTTCCATTAAATTCATATATGTAAATTGCGTAGTATGTGGAAATGCAGAAGATTGAACCATCGTCGGAAATATCAAGACCGTAAATTCCGGAGTTAGGATTAAAGTCAATCGTGCGGATTGTATCACCGAACTGGTTAAAGATAAATAGTTTCCCCAGCCCGGAAAGGCTACCCAGAACCGCATAGATTGAACCATCCTCACTCACACAGGCGGTTGAGCCATGGGAACTTGTGGCAATCTTATATCCGCCAGGTAGGATATACTGCCATTGCGGAGCAGGGCTGTCAAAACTAAAACTGTAAAATGGCTCACCGGTGCCACCAACAGCAATGTCATTGGCAGACGAAGAAACATCTACCGGTAAGTACCATTCAGTAAGTGGCATAGGATAACTCCAGAGTGGAGTATTGTTACCTAAGGTCCGGTAAAGACTTGTTCGCTCATTATTCAACCACCAGCCTGCCTGTATGAACATTCCATTACCACTCAGTGCAACATGTTCAGCAATTGCATATTGATGGACACGGTCAACCCAGAGTTTCTCCGCCCGATAATTTTTGTTAACCACTGTTTGGCTGGGCAAGTTAATCTCGCTGGCACGGGGTGTAGTATAGCGCACTTGGTTACCCATCACTTCAATATCTACACCAACCACACCATTCTCTATTAACGATGTTGCCCAAATAGCAGGGAACATCAAAAAGATAGTTAAGTATTTCATATAACCTCCTCGGATATATCAAATCCCTCTCCCCCTGTGGGAGAGGGCAAGGGTGAGGGGTATTTTATATTTCACCCCCACCTTTATCCTCCCCCATCAAGGGGAGGATAAAACTTACGAAATTTAATAATATTTTAAGCACCATAAATGGTGCATCTGCTTTTTTGAATCACCAATCAATCTTACAGCACTTTTTCTAATCACCATTTTTATTCCCTTTTTGCATTACCGTAAGTCTTTCTTTATTTTATCCATCACCGAACTAAAATCAAGTGGGTCGGTTAAAAAACTATTTAGTAAAACGAAGGGTATTGAGGAGTAAATCCTTGTGTTCATTCAGGCGCCGCACCGCATAATCGCCGATCATTTGTAATGCAGAAAGGGTCGGATATGCCTCCTTTTCTCTGACCCTTCTCAATAAAGCGATACTCAGAAATCTAAAAATTGAGGTTCCTAAAAAAAGCAGATGAAAATTGACAAAGGTCTGACCTAAAAATTCAAACTTAAAATTCACAAACAATTGGGCAAGTAATCCACCCAAAATTGATGAGAAGAATCCACAGATGCCTGTTATCGTTGAAAAGACCGCAAAGTATGATTCTTTTAACTCCTTTTCCTCGGTGAGGCTTAAAAGAATATTAAAGAGACTTAAGTTGATTCCGCTCCAGAATGCACCACTGAAAAAGGCATCAATCCAGATGGGTAAGATAAAATTTGGTGTTGCAAAAAGCCAGATTATTGGCAGGAAGGTAATACCAACAAAATTCATAACAAGTATGGGCTTTGACTTCACCCGGTCAATCATTCTTCCCCAGAAAATTTGAAACAAAAGGGAGGCAATCCCGGCGATAATTCCATACACGGCAATCATTGAATATGCCATCTTTAAATTTTTAATCATATGTACAACCCAGAATGGAGCGGCAATGCCTGCAAATAGATACCAGAAGGATACAAATTTTATAAGGGCAATAAAACTTTTATCCTTCAGGGGCTTTAAAAATACTTCACGAAAACTGATTTCTCTCTTTTCAAATTTTGGTTCAGGCTGAAGCGAAAGGGTGACTCCAGCAATTGTTGAGAATAAAACAGCGGTTGAAAATAGTGTTATATAAGCCCGGCGCGGTTCCCAGATATCAAGAATCTTCCCGCCAAGATAGTTCACCACCATCCCAATCCCGTTTAAGATTGTATTTCTAACACCAAAGTATCTACCTCGCTGTTCCCTCGGTATCAAGTCGCTCATCCAGGATAGCCAGAGATTTCCGGAAAAATTTAAAAGAAGATTAAATAAAAAGATAATTAAAAAAAAGATAGTAATGCTGATACGGATATTCAAGATAAGGGCGATAATAAAAAATATAAATAACCCCCTTCCCACTCCGGCAGTGAGGGCACAGGGTGTCTTTCGCTCACCAACGATATGGGCAATATAGGCGGAAAAGAAACCAACCCCGGCAAGAAGCGATGGGATTGAAGCAAGAATACCCATCTGAAATGGATTGGCATTCAGAAAAAGGGCAAAGGAAGTAAGAAACATACCACCGGTAAGGGTGATGTGAAATTGGGCAAAGATACCTTCAATAATTGAAATGCGTGCACCCTTTATGCGGGTGTGCTCGCTTACATTCTCTACCTTAGTTCGTATATGCTCGTCTCCTCTTCTTTTCCCTTAACTTTGACCTTACCTAATTCCTTAAAATAAAGTTCAATTGTTGGATGCTGTGCAACCATTTGATAGGCCTTCTCACCAACGATTATATCAACGCCAAATTCTTTAGTCAATCCTTCAAGCCGTGATGCCAGGTTCACTGCATCACCAATAACCGTATACTCCATTCTTATTGGCGAACCAAAATTTCCACTCACCACTATGCCTGAGTTTATTCCTACACCGATCTTGAAGCCCATCTCTCCGGCTTTCTTTACCATTTCCCGAGCGCACAAGCAGGCATTGAGCGCCGAATTTTTTAAAGCAACCGGATGCCCGAATACTGCCATTACACAATCACCGATAAACTTATCTACCCGTCCCTGATACTTAAAAACAATCATCACCATTTCCGTCAAGAATTTGTTCAATGATTTTGCTACATCTTCGGGTGTAGATTTTTCAGTATAAGGTGTAAAATTCCTAATATCCGCAAAGAGTATTGTGCAGAATACCTTCTCACCGCCCAGTTTGGGGGGTTCTTTTACGACCCTTTCGACAAGTTCTTTTGAATAGTATCGGGAAAAGATTGCCTTTATCCTTCGTTTCTCCTTTTCTTCAAATTGATACCGATAGACCAGGGAGATAATGATTGTGCCCAGAAAAACATAATAACCCCTGATTACCCCCATCTGAATGCGGTTGTAGAATAATATAACAGAAACGAGAAAATATACGAAAAAGCAAACAATACTGAAAGGAATATAAAATCGGGTTGATTTAGTGAGTGTAAAGAAAGAGATAAAAAACGCCGGGATAATTGTTATTAATATAAGCAAACCCGCGGAGAGCTCTTTAATTCGCAATCTGTTGATAAGATTGTTTACCAGATTTGCCTGAATCTCAATCCCGGGAAAATGTCTTTTAAAAGGAACGGTATGATAGTCAAACAGACCCGGGGCAGTGCCACCAATGAGAACTATCTTTCCGCTGAAATACTCCTGAGGCACCCTTTTAAAATAGACATCGCTGAATGGAATCCTTTTAAAGGAACCCGAAGTGAGATAGTAAATCAGAAATTTCCCTTGCAGTTCCTCATCACTGACCGATCGAGCAATCCGGGAGGCGAATGTCTCCTTTTCCTTTAACCAGGGATAACAGGTCCTTACCACACCATCATCATCAGCAACAATCTCACCCAGACCACTCTGGGCAATATTACTAAATATTGACTCTTTATCGTAAGAACTAACGACAACGACCCTTTTATGTCGCAATATTGCACTGGTTAGCAATGAATCAAAATCCGGTTTCTGGTAGTATTTCTTCGCTGCATCCGGCAGGGTATCAGGTTCACCGAAAAATATATCAAGCCCAAGGACTCTCACATTGGTTAGATAATCAATTACCTCAGCAAAATAGGCACGGGGCCAGTTCTGGTAACGACCGAGTTTGGTCAAACTGCTTTCGTCAATGTCAACAATCACAATCTCCTTATTTTCCTGCGATGAAATACTTAAGGAGTATTTAAAATCATATATCCTTCTTTCAAAAGGTACCCATAATAGATTAATACAGAAAAAATGAAAGACTATGATTGTAATAAGGGCAATAAAGATTGCCAGGATAAATTTATTCTTCAATTATTTCGTCCTTGAATAGACCCTAATGAATATATCCACCAGCCTGGGGTCAAACTGACTTTTTTTATTTATTCTCAGCTCCCTTAAAGCCACCTCTGGTTCCATTCTTCCGCGATAAGGTCGGTCCGAAGTCATTGCATCATAGGAATCCGCTATCGCAATTACCCGGGCAAAGAGGGGAATTTTTTTGCCCTTCAATCCAGCCGGATAACCTCTGCCATCAAATCTCTCGTGATGGTGCAGGATATTGGGAACAAGGCTCTTTAGTTTTGCAATCGGCGCAATTATTTCGGAGCCTAATTCGGGATGGCGCTTCATATATTCATATTCCTCATCACTCAAACGTCCCGGCTTGGAGAGAATTCTATCTGGAATACCAATCTTACCCACATCATGCAATATAGCAGAAATCTCCAGGTCTTTCATCTCTTCCTTTTTCAGTTTCAATCCGGCTCCAACCAGCAGTGAATATTCAACAACCCGGGCAGAATGCCCCTTGGTATATGGGTCCTTTGCATCTATTGCCTCAACAATTGACCTGATTGAAGACAAAAATAACTCATCAAGTTCCTTATAAAGCGAGGCATTTTCTATCGCTACCGCAATTTGATTTCCCAGTGCAGTAAAGAGTTCTTTATCATCCTCGTTGAATTTACGATTCCCGCGTTTGTTTAAAACCTCCGCCACCCCAATAATCTTTCCTTTGGCAAATAGCGGAACTGCAAGTATTGAGCGTGTTACAAACTTGGTCTTTTCATCAACCCCGCCAAACCAGCGGGGGTCCTTTCTCACATCCGGAACCAGCAGGGGCTTTTTATGCTCGGCAACCCAGCCAACGATTCCCTTACCCATCGGTATCCTTATCTCCTTCAGCTCTCTTTCCTTTACCCCTCGTGCGGTCATAAAATAGAGTTCATTCCTCTCTTCATCAATTTTAAATACACTTGATGCCTCGGCATCCATTACCTCTTCCGCCTTCTGTAGTATGATGTTCAGGAGGGCGTCAATATCAAGGGTGGAAGAAAAAATGAGTGAAGTATCTATAAGGGTTTCGAGATTCTTTACCCTCTTTGCCAGTTCAGATGACTTTGATTTCATATTTCCTCGTCCCGACTTTAAACTTCTCTGCATAAAAAAGTTGAATCTGGGAATCAATATCGGGTCTTATTCTATCTATGGGTTCGCGCACCATATCATATGATGCCTGGTCAATTGCTACCGGGTCAAAACCGGCAAGTATACCAACATCAGCACAGACTGGTGGCTCAGTGGTATGCAGGCAATCACAATCAGGTGTAATATTTATCAAAAAATTTAAATAGAATATCTTCTTATTTTTTATTAAGTTAGCTGCATATTGGGCAATTCCTTTCTGGACTTCTTCAGAGGCTGCGCTCCAAGAAAATTTAATAGCCCTTTGCGGACAGATTGACATACAACCTGCACATCCACTACATTTTTTTTGGTTTATCTTAACATATTTCCTTTCTTTTTCAATTGCATCATAGGCACAATAATCGTAGCATTTCAAACAGAGATTACACCTTTCTGTTTCTATATAGGGATGGGAACGGGAATGGAGGGAAAGTTTGCCACCCTTTGCTGCACAACCCATACCTAAATTTTTTAATGCCGCGCCGAAACCGGTAACCATATGCCCCTTGAAGTGGCTGATGCAAATCATTGTATCTACATTCTTAAATACCAGAGCAATCTTTGAACCATTGACTTCAAAATACTCATCTCCAAAAATGCCATCACCAATGATTATTGGAGCAAAATCAAAGTGATGTTCCTTTGCCAGTTCAATATGGGTATCGCCTTTAAATCTTCGCCCCGAGTAAAGAGTTGTAGTATCAGTTAGAAATGGACGTCCCCCTGCCTTTTTTACTAAATCAGTAATAATACGAATATATAATGGGTTCACAAAATTCAAATTGCCATCCTCACCAAAGTGAACCTTTACTGCAACCAGTGAACCTTTATCCACGATATTCATACCCCCCGAGACTTCAACTAATCTCTCCAGCATCTTCAGGTAATTTTCTTTTTGTTTCTTTCTCAGATCCAAGAAATAAATTCCTGCCATATATTTTAATGTAATGATATTTACTTTAAATAAAAAATCAAGAGGGAAATTTAACATTCGGATTTATTTTTTAATCTTGACTTTTAGACTTTTTTTGTTAAAATTTGTTTATATACAATGAACGAAAAATATATTTCTGACTTTGAAAATTTCCTGATTGCCCGCGGTCAGGAGTTAAATACCATACAGTCTTACTGCTATGACCTGAAACAACTTGCCTTATTCCTCGGTGAAAATAATAGAGATTTCATAAGTGCTGACGAGGTTGACCTGCGCAATTTTATTCATCGCCTCTTTGACCTCGGTTTGAGGCCGACTTCCATAAATAGAAAAATTTCTTCAATCCGGGCATTCTATACCTATCTATTTCAGACCGGCGCGATTAAAAAAAATCCGGCTGTGGAACTTGAATTTTCAAAGGCGGGTAGAAGATTACCCGACACTCTCTCAGTTGAGGAAGTTATAACAATTATTGAATCGGCGGATGATAAAACCCCGCTTGGACTCCGCGACCGTGTTGGCCTTGAACTTCTTTACGGCGCTGGATTGCGTATTTCGGAATTACTGAATTTAAAACTGAACGACATACATCTTGACCAGGGTTTATTGAGTGTAACCGGCAAGGGGAATAAACAACGCCTCATTCCCTTCGGAAAAAAGGCGGGTCAGGCAATTGAGGAGTATCTTTATTATGGAAGACCAAAACTTTTGAAAAATAAACCTTCAGCATTACTTATTCTTAATTGCCGGGGCAAGAAACTTTCAAGGATGGGATTTTTGAAAATTTTGAAAACTTATAAAATTAAAGCGGGCATCAAAAAACGTATCACCCCCCACACATTTCGTCATTCCTTTGCCACCCATCTGCTTGAGGGGGGCGCTGATTTGCGCGCTGTTCAGGAATTGCTAGGCCATGCCAGTATCACAACCACCCAGATATATACTCATATTGACCGTGAATATCTGAAGGAAGTTCATCGCCAGTTTCACCCGAGAGAAAGGTATAGCCAAAGATCGTAAATTGACGCTGATAATCCGCCACTATTGATTTAAAGATTTGATTTTTTGTTGGCTATTGACCAACAAAAAATTTTTTGTATAATCGTCTATGAATTACTATATCTTGGTTATTAACCCTGGTGCAGGTTCAACCAGGATTGCAGTCTACAAAAATGAAAGACCGATTCTTGAAGAGAATATCAGACATAGTTCTGATGAATTGCTCAAATTCCCTAAAATAATTGATCAATACCAGTGGCGTAAGGAGAAGATTCTTGACTCACTAAATAACAAAAATTTTGATTTAAAGACACTGAGCGCGGTGGTCGGAAGGGGTGGACCATTCAAACCCCTTAAAAGTGGAACTTATCTTGTCAATGAAAGGTTAATTACAGATATAAAAAGGGGGAATTATCAATCCGAACATCCTTCCCTTTTAGGGGCAATGATTGCCAAAGAAATTGCCGATTCATTAAAAATCAATGCCTATTTTGTTGACCCGGTATCAGTGGATGAATTCTGGGAATTATCCAGATTCTCGGGTCTAAAAGAGATTCAGAGGAAGGCATTGAGCCACGCCTTAAATGTGCGAATGGTCGCTAAAAAGACCGCCAAGAAACTACAAAAACCCTATAACAGGTGTTCTTTTATCATCGTCCATCTTGGTACAGGAATAACCGTGGCAGCCCATTTGAAGGGCAAACAGATTGATTCATCAAATGCCAATGAGGATGGGCCATTTTCACCCCAGAGAACCGGTTCATTGCCCACCATACCCCTGGTTGAATTATGCTTCAGTGGAAAATACAAGGAGTCTGAAATAAAAAAGAAATTGCTCCGGGAAGGTGGATTGCTGTCATATCTGGGGACAGACGATATAGCGGAGGTTGAAAAGCGGATTGATTCGGGTGACAAATATGCAGAACTCGTCTATAACGCCCTAATCTATCAAATAGCCAAGGAAGTTGGTGCTTATGCGGTTGTCTTGAAGGGGAAGATTGATGCCATAATCATCACCGGTGGCATTGCCCATTCTAAGAAGTTTGTCAATAGATTAAAGTCCTGGATTAAATTTCTCTGTCCTAAATTTTTTGTATATCCTGGTGAAGGTGAGATGGAGGCACTCGCCCTGGGCGTCCTGCGTGTCCTTAAGGGAGAGGAAGAACCATTAGAGTACAATTAAAGAAAATGTAAAATCACCAGCAAAAATTTTGCACTCTTGACATTTGCAAAAAGGGGAATATAATTTACAATGAAAAGGGGGTAAAATGAAATTCAAAAAACTCCTACCCTTAAGTCTCCTTATTCTTCTCTTGTCAACCCCGGGCTTTGCTGCCCAGAGGGTGGTAGTTTGTGAGGAACTCTATCAGGAAGACTGAGGTGGCTGCACCATTGCCAGTGGGACACTGGCACAGATTGCCATAAACTATCCGGGCAGGGTCGCAGCAATAGAGATGCATATTGATAATCAATTTCCTCTATACAATGCTGAGGCGCGCCAGAGAATGTACTTTTATCCACCCCCACATTGGTATAATGGTTCTTGGATATATGCAACCCCTTGGCTCTGGATCGATGGCACTAAAAAAGGCCGCACCACTTACACAAATTGGCAAGATTCTATAGTTGCCAGGATGAACCGTCCTTCACCTTTTTTCTGCACAATGTGGGGAATATATAATCAGGGGACAGGAAATGGAACAGTCTATGCAAAATTCAAGAGCGATACTACCGCAACGGTTACTGGACGTGTCCGTTTTGTTCTGACCGAGGATAGTTTATATTACTTAGGACCAAATGGTGATGGATGGCACAACCATGTGGCAAGGGATTATCTACCGGATACAGGTGGAACAGCAGTAACTATTGCACCCGGTGATTCTGTAATTGTTAGCAGGAATTTCACGGTTCAAGCAGGCTGGAATGCAAACCGGTGTGAAATCGTTGCCTGGATACAAGACATAGTTTTGCGACCAGATACTACAATTGAAATCTGGCAGGGTGGAATGATTAAAGTTACAGATTTGACTGCGGTCGAAGAAGATATTTCACAAAAACCAGTGATACTCGCAATCTCACCCATTCCCAATCCCTGTGTGGACCAAACCAGATTTATCTTCACGCTTAATAAAGGTGAATCATATACCATTTCATTCTTTGATGTGAGTGGGCGAAAGATTCGTGAGATAAAAGGATATGCATCAGGAGATAAACAGATAATAGAATGGGATTTGAAAAATCAAACAGGTCAAAGGGTCAATTCTGGGGTTTATCTTTACCACTTTGAGAGTAACACAACCAATACATCAGGGAAAATTGTAGTTAGATAAAATAAGAGTCATAACTATGTCTAAGGCGCGGCACTTAAATCGCCGCGCCTTTTTTAATTTGCTTCTGATTTGGGTAAGATTAATTAAAAATTCACCTTGACAAAGGAGAAATTTATGGATATAATTATAATAGTTACTGGGAAATTTAAAAATTACTGTGCAAGACTTAAGTCATATTCTGTATGGCGTTTATATAAATACGACAATGAGGAATAGGGTATCGACTATTTTTAGCCAAATGATAATGCCTTTGTCCAAAGAATTATCAAGGAGCACTAACTCCTTGATAGAAGATGATGAATAAGAAAGGAGGTGATATAAAGAGCAAATAAGAGCAATTGAAATAGCTGGGAAAGTTATAGCACTAAAAGAAAGGAGGCAATATGCAAATCTTACTAATAACTTATCTGTTCTGGACAGTGGACCCTTATCTGATTTCCCAAAAAAGTGGAACATTTACACCACCGTATCTGCAGGAATATAACTACATCTCAATTGCCGGATACCTTTTCAACCCCAGAGAAAAACTCCCGGAGATTCCGCCAGAATTAACAGGTGCTTCTGACTATTGCCTTATCCATTTAAAAGGTCCTGTATACGAGGGAATGAAGCAAACAATAGAATCTTATGGTGTTAAACTGATTCAATATGTTCCCTTCAACGCATTCATTGCCAGGGCTGATGCATATAAAAGGGAAATAATTGCCGCTCTGCCTTTTGTGAATTGGGTTGGCAATTATGAGCCAGCATATAAACTTAGCACATCTCTTAAAGAGCATAGCAATGCCACCAAATTCAATGTTCAGATATTCTATGATGAAGACGAATATGCAGTGCGGAAGCAATTACAACAAATGGGCTGTGAAATTGTAGAGGTCGCTGTTGACCCCTATGTCAAGATTATTGTCCTTGAAACCAGGATTGAAAATTTACCAAATATTGCCCGGCTCTCAGAGGTAATGCATATTGAACCCTGGTTGGAGCCAAAGCTTGTCAATCAGAACGCCCAGTGGGTAACCCAGACCTGGAAGCAGACCTATCGCCGGATATGGAACAAGGGCTTGATGGGACAGGGTCAGGTCGTAAATACCGCCGATAGTGGAATCCTGACAAGTCACAATATGTTTCGGGACCCCGCAGTTCCGATTAATAATTGGGGTAATTATCCAACGCACCGCAAGATAATTGCCTATCTACAACCAAGCGGTTCTTCCTCTGTCTTTGGTGACAATGCCGCAAACAGTTGGCATGGCACTCATACCGCAGGTACCATCTGCGGCGACGATTCTTATGTCTCAGGAATAAGTCCAAATGATGGTATGGCACTTCAGTCAAAGATGTTCTTTATGGACATCGGAACCGCAAGTGGACTTTCGGTTCCCGCTACATTGAGTAATCTATATCAGCCCCCCTACAACGGAAATGCTGGTGGTGCAGCACGGGTCTCTTCCCATTCCTGGGGCAATACCAATTCTTGGGGTGATTATAACTCCTATGCCAGCCAGACCGACCAATTTATGTGGAACAATCGGGACTTTGTGATCTGTTATGCAGCGGGCAATGATAGCACCCTTGGTGTCTTATCACCGGGAACATCAAAGAATGTTATCACCGTTGGCTCAGTCAGGAATGGCTTTGATGCAATATATGTCTCAAGTTTCTCAGGTCGTGGTCCCTGCGATGACAACCGCTTAAAACCCACGGTGACAGCACCAGGGGAATTTCTTTGGTCTTCCGCTGGTTCCGCAAACACCTTTTATTTAGGAATGGCAGGAACAAGTATGGCGACCCCCTGCGTGGGTGGTGATGCAGCACTGGTAAGGCAATACTTTGCAAAGGGATTCTATCCTACCGGCGACTCAACACCCGCAAATCAGTGGTCATTCATACCCGCATCCTTAGTCAAGGCAATGATTATCAACAGTGCCCATCCCCAACTAAGCGGTTTGACAATCCCGGATAATAATACGGGCTGGGGCAGGGTCTGTCTTGATGATGCCTTGTACTTTAACGGTGATGTTCGTAAACTATGGGTTACCTATGATAGTGTCGCTACCGGACAGTATGATGAGTTCACCATTTCGGTTAATAATCAGTCTGAACCATTGAGGATAACTGTGGTCTGGACTGACTATTACGGTTCATCCGGACAGAATCCAGCAATAGTAAATAATCTTGATTTGACGGTAACGAGTCCGAGCGCAACCACCTATTTGGGTAATGTCTTCAGTGGCGGACAATCAGTACCTGGTGGCACTGCTGATAACCGGAATGTTGAAGAGTGTGTGATTCGGAATGTACCGGAAATGGGGAACTGGACGATTAGAGTAACCGGCACCAATGTACCTCAGGGCACAAATCAACCGTATGCCGTTGTCGTCTCAGGAGGGCTCGGTTCAACATCAACCGCGGCACTCCATTTCACGGGTCATCATATCTATGACCCTCCGCCAGCTAATTGGAATGGTAGATGCGACCAGGGAGAAACAGTCTATCTTACTGATACCCTGAAGAATCTCTCGGGTCTGGCAGTCACCAATTGTGTGGGCGTACTCCGCACCTCAAGTTCCTATATCACCCTGATTGATTCCAATGGAACATTTGGAAATATCCCTGTCGGTAGTACCGCGCATAATGGCTCGGACCGCTTCATTTTTTCAATCTCGGCATCTACCCCAGCGGGAACCTGGGTCTCCTTTATCCTTCATCTAACCGGCGATGGTGGTTTCACGCAGGATATCACATTTGACCTTCTGGTGGGACAGAGGGAATCATTTGTTATCTGGGGACCGAAGCAGGTTCAGATTGCTCCCGGTGACACCCATTTCCTGTATGGTGCTGGCTACAATCCCAGTAATGACCGGCTCTATGTAACAAATGCCTATGAGACCAAAATTTACTACTACACCTCAGATAGTTTTGCCACCTATTTAGGATACATTCCGGCACCGGATACCTTTGGTACCGATATAAAATACTGCGCCTATGATAATACCTTCTGGTTCGCCGCTGACTGGTCGCAGGCATATCCTAATGGCAGAAGGATATTCAAATTGAATACGAGTGGAACAGTACTTAGGCAATTCGCAAACCCGGTAACTGATTATCCAACCGGACTTGCCTGGCTTGAGCCACAACGTCTATTATATCTTGCTGACCGTAGGACAAGCACAATACCGAGTCGTGTCTACCGTTCTGATACCCTCGGTAATTCCACATTGAACTGGAATGTGCCTGCCGGTGATAGTTTTGGTGCCCGGGGTATGGCAAGGGATCCGTACGGTCCCGATACAACACTTCTTTTAGTCTATACCCACTTCTACAATGGGGCAATTCAGGCAATGAGACTTTACGAGCTCAGGCGCAGCGATGGAACAATTCTAAATCAACTTGACCTTCCTGGCTGGAATGTGCGGGGTGTTGAATATGACCCAAGGGATGGTAATTACTGGCTCGTCATTGCTCAAAATCCGGCACGCGCACTGGTAAAGATCGTCGGCTTCCATGGAATTCCCGGTATTGGAATAAGTGAAAAGGGTACACCTGTACAAATGGAAAAAATTATCCTTTCGCCTGGCTTACCCACACCCTTTTCAAAACAGGTGAAATTCACATATTCTGTGCCGGTTCCGATGCGGGTACAATTGAAACTCTATGATATTACCGGTCGGCTGGTAAAGACATTCGTTGATGGCTTTGTGGAACCGGGTATTAAGACAGTTATCTGGGATGGTAATGCTGATGATAATAAGAGATGCTCGAGCGGTATTTATTTCTGCAGATTGGATACCGAACATGGCTCTATAGTGCGCAAGGTAGTCTATACAAGATAGGTAAATCCCGAAGTGAAAGGTGGGGTTGGTTAACTTAAGACCAAGCCCCACCTTTTTATTTTTGCCTCTAATTAATCTTAAATTCAAAAAACCTAACCAACAATATAAATTGACAAACCCTATATTTTTATTATAATTAGGGGTGATTGAGAAAATAATGATTTCTACTGAAAAGAGATGCCAATTAGTGGATATAACTGGAGAAATTCAGAAAATAATTAATAAAAATAAAATAAAAGATGGAGTAATCCATATCTTCTGTCCGCATACAACTGCAGCGATTACTATAAATGAAAATTATGACCCATCAGTCCAGGAAGATATAACAAATGCACTTGAAAAACTCATCCCCTACCGAGGGAACTATTCCCATACAGAAGGTAATGCCGATGCCCATATTAAGGCAGCGATAATTGGTTCATCACGAACACTATTCATTGAAAATGGTAAACTTGCCTTCGGCACCTGGCAGGGAATTTTCTTCTGCGAATTTGACGGACCAAGAACAAGGGAAATATGGGTGAAGATTGTAGAATGTAGAAGTTAGGTGATGAAGTTGGTATGGAAGTTAGAAATAAGAAACATGAAAAATAGTAAACCGATAAGGAGTTTTAGAGATTTAATAGTGTATCAAAATACTTATAATGCGGCGATAATGGTTATGAAGAAAATCGTTGCAAAATTACCGGACGAAGAAAAACACGGACTAAAAAGTCAATTATCTCGTGCCTGTAAATCTATTCCTGCTTTGATTGCTGAAGGTTATGCGAAGAAACACCAAAAGAAACATTTCCAAAAATATTTGGATGACGCCATAGGCGAAAGTAACGAGATGATAACACATCTAAGTTTTTGCAAGGATATATATGGGGATTTACTTGAAAATGAACTATGTGATAAACTAATTGAGATTTATGATATTGCAGGAAGACAACTTTATATGTTAAGCAAAAAATGGCAAGATTTTAAAGAACGTTAAAAACTTATGGTTAACACCTTAAACCAAAAACTAACTTCAGTACTCACTTCCTCACCTTATAACCAATATCAAAATTTTTAAGGAGGTATAATGCATAAAAAACTCTTCATTCCCGGACCGACTGAAGTCAGGGATGATATATTGCAGGCACAGGCAAAGCCGATGATCGGTCATCGGTCAAAGGACTTCAGTGCCTTATATGAAGGCATTGTCAATAAGATAAAAAAGGCACTCAATACCCAGAATCATGTCATTGTCTTTACTTCTTCAGGAACCGGTATAATGGAAGGGGCAATCAGAAATTGCGTTTATAAAGATGTTCTCTGTTGCGTCAATGGAGCCTTCAGTGATAGATGGTTCAAGATTGCCAAGGCATGCGGTAAAAATGCGGATGAGATCCGCGTTGACTGGGGTAAGGCAATCAAACCGGAAATGATCGAAGACAAACTAAAAAAGAAAAAATACGATGCAGTTACATTGGTCCATAATGAATCATCAACAGGTGTGCGTGCACCAATTGAAGAGATTGCCGAAGTGATGAAAAAATATCCTGATACCTTTTTCCTTGTTGATACCGTGAGTTCATTGATGGGTGATAAGATTGAGATTGATA
>JBDRWI010000024.1:0-31093 GCA_039802265.1 Caldifarciminota bacterium
CCAATAAATGCAAAAAGAGATAATGTTTTGGCATTCATAAAGTCCGCAAAGGAGAAAGGATGGTATTGGGCATAGATGTTGGTTCAATGTATACAAAGGGTGTTCTATTTGATGGGCAGGTAATAAAAAAATTGGTTGTTAAAACTGCTTTTAAACCAAAACAGGCAATAAGTGAGATAAAAAATCAACTCAGTGGTTTTGATAAGATTATTGCTACTGGATATGGAAGAGACTTGGTTGAAGATGCTTATAAAGTAATTACTGAGGTTTCAGCGTTTGCCCGTGGTTCAATATATTTTAATCCTGAAATTAAAACGATAATAGATATCGGTGGCCAGGATAGTAAAGTAATAAAAGTAAAAAACGGCAAGGTGATAAAATTTGTAATGAATGACCGGTGTGCTGCAGGGACCGGAAATTTTATTGAAAAAATCGCCCAGTCTTTGAACTTATCCCTTTTAGAATTTGGAGAACTGGCATTGAAATCAGAAAAACCAGAGACAATAGATTCTCTCTGCGTGGTTATGGCAGAAACCGAGATCTTAAGCCTGATTCAGGAAGGTAAAAAACTTGAAGATATTATCTTTGGTGTTTGTGATTCTCTAATCCGTAGAATAAATGGTATTGCTGGACAAATCGGAATAGAAGAACCATTATTATTCTGTGGTGGTGGGGCATTGAATCCAGGACTGGTTAAGGCATTGAGAAGATATTATCCGCAGACCATTGTTCCGGATGGCCCGCAGTTCGTCGGCGCAATCGGTGCAGCAATGCTTGGCTAAATCTTACTTCAGACCGAGATTGGGTCTTTTACCAAATTTGGGAATTTTGGGTTTGGTCTTCTTGATTAGCTTCAAGCATTCCTTTATCGCCCTCAATAACTGAGGGTCTTTTCCCCGGACGTAATCTTGGGGGGTAATCTCAACCTCAATATCCGGCTCGGTGCCATAGTTTTCAACACCCCAGCCTACATCCTTGAACCAGAATGAATACTCTGGTTGTGTGGTCAAACCTCCGTCAGAGAGTCGGTAGTAGGGTGAGATACCGATAACCCCGCCCCAGGTTCTCTTACCAATGAGCGGACCAATCTTATAAAGTTTAAAGCCGTGGCTGAAGATATCACCATCAGAGCCGGCGTATTCATTGGTCAATGCCACGATTGGTCCGAGGACCGAATCAACAGGATAGGGCTCGGGCTGCCCCCAGCGGGTAACATCATAACCAATCCTTTTACGAGCGACTTTCTCAAGAATCAACTGGGAGACATGTCCGCCCCGGTTGAAGCGAACATCAACAATCAAGCCTGGATGTTTTATTTCACTCAAAAAATACCGATGGAATTCACCAAATCCCCATGGTCCCATATCCGGAATATGCACATAGCCGATCTTATTATTACTCATAAGGTGTACAAAATTGCGGTTTTCCTCAACCCACTGTCGATAACGAACTGGTGCCTCATCAGAAAGGGTTTTTACGGATACCGTCCTTTTATTGCCACCCCGAGCATTGGCAACGGTGATAAAGACCTCTTGATTGGCGCGGTTCACAAGTAACTCACCGGGCTGAATTTTACTATTGAGATTAACACCATTTATCGCAAGGAGGAGGTCGCCCTCTTTGATATTTGCTCCGGGTGTCAACAAAGGAGAGGATGCCTGAGGATCCCAGGAGTCTCCCTTGTATATCTTTACAATTCTATAGGCATTGTGCCTTTTATCATAGACAAAGTCTGCACCTAATAGACCCTGTGTATATCTGGGTTCTTCGCGATAATCGCCACCCCATTCATAGGCATGGGATGTTCCGAGTTCACCCTGCATCTCCCAGATAAGATCTGAGAATTCAGAGCGCGTGCCAATTCGATCAAGGAGGGGTAGATACTTCTTATACACTCCTTTCCAGTCTACACCTGACATATTGGGGGTCCAGAAGTGGTCGCGCTGTAAACGCCAGGCATCCTGATACATCTGTCGCCATTCGTTTGTTGGTTCCACGAGCACCTTTATCCTTGAAAGGTCAACCCAGCCGCTCTTTGGACCTGGCGGTTCTTTAGAAAGTTTCTGGTCAACCTTTTCAACTGGTTTTATAATTCTTAATCGATCTTTAGCGCGGTAGATGAGCACTCCTTTATTCATGCTGACCTTGAAGTCGGATATTCCTGAGACAATAACCCCTTCTTTCTGGTCTTTGAAGTCATAAAATCCCAATGTGCCATCTGAAGGAAGTTCATCAGAAAACCATTGTTCCTTCCCTCCTTTTAAGGGAAATGTAGTATAGAGCATCTTATCCTTTATTCCCCGGACTTGAGAATAATTTCCCGGAGGCAAGGGGAAAGAAAATATCCGGTCAGTTATTCCATCAAGGTCAATTTTTATCTTTTTAGGGACCTTCTTTTGTTTGACCTTTTCTTCCATATCCGGCATTTCTGTTTCCAGGACCGGAGGTAGGGATTTTGTATATTTGAATGGTTCTGGTAAATCCTTTCTTAAGAGAATTAGATAGGGTCTTATATGGGCAGGAAAACTCAGTTCAAACTGCACCGTGTCATAGACCGGATCAAAATACCTGGTGGAGAGAAAATAGAGATATTTACCATCGGGGTCAAAACTTGGTGAAAAGTCATATCGCACACTCTGTGTGGCATAGTAGCTTTTCTTATTTGGGACATTTACCAGTTTTATACAGGAAGTTCTTTCAGAATCGGCAAAACTATAGGCAAGCCAGTTACCATCCGGGGACCAGGTGATATCAGCAATTCGGCGAAATTTGCTGCGGTCAAGGATGATACGTTTCTTCTTCTTTAAATCCACACAGATTAATTCATTCCGATGGTTAGTTAAGGCAACAAGCGGCTCTTTAGGAGAGGGTTCAAGTTCAATTGGTCTGCCTATATCTAAAAGTGGCAGATCCGTGACTACCTTATTGTCCAGATTGTGAATCTGTAATGAATCTTCACCCTTCTCGTCGGTCACCACTACGAGTCTTTTTCCATCATATAAGAATCTTCCCAGACGATAGCGGGCATTCTTCTTTGACCCGTTCTGCATCACCGGTCCTTCCCAGTTGGGCATTGAAAATACCTTTCCCCGGGTTGTAATACAGACCTGGGCTCCTTCAGGATGGATTGAATAGTCTTCAAGATATTTATCTGCCTTGACAAATTTGCGCTGGGTTTGAACCCTTGGACTTCGATAATCAATATTAATCTTTTCCGTCCGATTTGATTCGGGATACAAGACAAATATATCCCCACCCGCATGGTAGACGATATTTACACCATCAGTCTTGGCATTACGCACATAGAAGTCTTTATGAAAGGTATGCCTTTTGATGTCCTTTCCATCAATTGTGCAGGAGTAAATGTTGCCAATCCCTTCATGGTCCGAGATAAAAAATATCCTATCACCGATCCACATCGGGTCCGCAAGATTCCCTTTGATATTGAGAAGTTTCCTGAATCTCCCTTTTTCCTCAGGGTCAATCCATATTTCACCAACTGTTCCACCGCGATATCTCTTCCACCTTGCCGGGTCTGATGTATTTCTGCCAATTACCACACCCTTATTTGGACCATAAGAGATAGCCCGGGTTGGGCCAACCGGAATCATTTTTGGTATATCCTTATCTTTATCAACTGTATAACCGAACATCATTCCGGGATACCACTGGCCCGTATCACTGACAAAGATAATTCTCTTCCCATCACGGGTCCAGCCACGGACTATGGTGTTGGCACCTAAAAAGGTAAGCCGTTTCGCAGTGCCACCTTTTATGGATATACAATAAACTTCATTATTGCCCTCTTCTCTACCGGTAAATGCTACATATTCACCATTTGGAGAAATAGCGCAATGGCTAATTCTCCCCAGATTTGATGTCAGACGCTGAGCAATGCCACCCTTTATTGAGACAAGCCACAGGTCATCCTCACATACAAATACAATTGTCTCTTTATTGATACTTGGAAATCTATAATATCCCTGCATATTTCTCCTTTTTATCTAACAGTTTACAGGCTGTATCCAATTCATAAATTCGCTAATTTATATCAATTTGACCCCAGTGATTTACATTTTGCACCCGTCTGCCAAAGCAAAGTGGCGGACAGGTAAATGTGATCGTTATTTTGCCATTTATCTTTATAATGAATTATATCCATCCCGATGATAAAGTCAAGCAAACAATAATTAGCTGAATAATTGTTTTTACTAAATATTAATTCTTGCAGGGACAATTGCCCATCGCAATCCAATACTTCAAGATATTCAGAGGCAGGCGATAAGAGATTGGTCTTGACATAAGATAATACTTTGAAAACTGATTCTTGGGAAAGTGGTTAGCCGCCTGTTCCTGTTTTATTGTCCATCAAATTATGTTATCCCTGAAATGAATTCAGGGCAGGCTCTTTATCTCCTTCTATCAAGAGAGGGGATAAATTTAGAAAAAAACTTAAGAGGCCGTATCATAATGTCATTGCTTCGCCATCAAGCAGAATGGCAGGCTAAGCAATCTCAAGACAAGTCCGGAACAGGCTTTGCAATTTCATCTTTGCTAATGGCTAATTAATGAGATTGCCACGCACCTTCGGGTGCTCGCAATGGGAGTAGAGGATTGCAACAGAGCCTCTCAATTTTTGTCTTTTCTTAAGGAGGTATGTTATGCTCAAAAACCGTTTCAGTCGTTTGGTGATAATTGCTGGTTTTATTTTAGCCCCAGCAATGCTTTGTGCGCAGGCATTTCCAATTGCAGTAGGACCGGATACCACCTTTAGTGTCAGCGCGGTTTACGGCGGACCAAATGGCATAGTTGCGATAATGGGCGATACAAGTAGTCAATATAGTATAACTGCCCAGCTGGTCAAACCACCGGACGGTCTAATAGGAAATAGAATCTCTGTTGGTAGGCAGGGTTTTTACCCAGTTGTGGCATCCGATATGACCAACTATCTTTTGATTTGGGAAGAATTCAATTATAATCTCAATGGGCAATTCATAAGTACTCCAGGTAATCTCGTTGGTTCTGTTTTTACCATTGCTACAAATCTGTCATCTGATTTTGGACCCGGCCGTTATTCTTTATGTTTTGGTGACACTGCTTATCTTGCGATATTTGTAAGAACTGATACATTTTTATATGGACAAAGAATAAGTAAAAGCGGAAGTCTCATTGGCAGTCAGATACAGATTAGCAACAATAAGGCACGAGAGAATGCAATTGCCTTTGATGGAAACAGATACCTACTATGTCAGCACGAAGCGACAAATGAGTCGTCACCGTGGTGGCTTGTTGGCAGGTTTATCACGACATCTGGAGTAGTTGAGCAGAGAATAACTATCTGTGATTCAACAAAGTATCCCTTTATACCGGGTGTTGCTTTTGATGGCAATAACTACCTGATAACCTGGACACAGATTTATGACCGGAGGCTTATGGGTAGATATTGGACCCCACCCGGCGTGCCGGTTGGAGATCCATTTGTAGTATTTGACTCAATAGATAGCAAAATTCCTGCTGGTGGATGTGGATTTGGTGGTAATTACTTTTTGGTTGTTGGCACCAGGATTAATGAATATTTTACTGATGGTGATGTCTACGGAAGGTTTTATCCACAAACAGGGGTTGAAGAAAAAAACAATCTGACATCCGAAAACTCTGTTTTGTTCCAGAACTATCCCAAGCCTTTCAGTCAGACTACGAAAATCAGTTATCACTGCCCTGAGCCTGCGAGAGTTATGACAGAGGTCTATAATATTGCCGGACAAGAAGTGTTAACCCTGGCGGATAAAAACGAATCTGCGGGTGAACATTCAGTCATCTGGGATGCCCATGCACTAAGCAGTGGTGTGTATTTCTTCCGAATAAATATCAATGGCAATGTTCTTACCAGAAGGGGGCTACTGGTTAAGTAAATCGCATTATTACAAATTACTGTCAGATTTATTCACCCATTTGACCATTCGGCGATGCCCGAATGTCTTTTGGTAATATTAAATAGAAATTTTAAAAATTTCTACACAATAATAAGGCAATTCAGTTTTAGAGGGAATTATATATAGCAAAGCAAGCAAACAAGGTTATTTAGCAATCCTTGTGCCCGCATTACCCAGTACCGCATCTTTTGCCTTATCAAGGGATGTGATAATGACCTCTTCACCACCGTTTTTTAAAAAATGGATTGCGGCCTCAATCTTTGGTCCCATACTGCCTGGTGGAAAGTGTCCCTCTTTCAGGTATTGCTCTGCCTCTTTTAATGCTAATCTCGCTAATTTTACTTGATTGGGTTTGCCATAATTTAAATAGACATTTTCTACACCGGTAAGGATAATAAATGTTCGGGCGCCAATCTCGCAGGCAAGGACTGCGGAGGCACGGTCTTTATCAATTACTCCATCAACACCTTCAAATGTACCATCAATCTCTATGTAAACAGGAATCCCACCACCACCTGCAGCAATGACTATTACCCCCTGGTCAACCAGTTGCCTGATTATCCGACTGTTCACAATCTTGACTGGAATAGGAGAGGGAACGACCCGACGATACCCCTTTCCCGAATCCTCTTTTATTACCCAATTGAACAATTGGGCAAGGGTCTTAGCCTGTTTTTCATTATAATATGGTCCGATAAACTTTGTCGGATTGATTATTGATGGGTCATCAGGGTCAACAATGACCTGGGTAACAATCGTTACCACATCCCTTTCAATGCCTAACTTTTTTAATTTATTCTGCAAACTTTGTTCAATCATATAACCCATGCTACCTTCGGTATCAGCAACGATTACACCAAGGGGTAAGGCGGGTATCTCCTGGGCAGTTCTTTCTACCCTCAATAGGGCATTCCCAACCTGTGGTCCATTGCCATGGGTGATGGCAAGGTTATAACCTTCTTTGATCAACTCAACTATTCCCTCCAGACTCTTTCTTGTGTTGGCAAATTGGATATGGATGTCCTCTTTACCGGTGGTAGAGATGGCATTGCCACCCAATGCGACTACGGCTTTTTTCACATTCAATTATATATATTCTTCTCGTTGTGTCAAGGTGAAAAATCTGTTTAAAACTCTTTGAATTTGCCAATATGTCCTAAACATTATAGTTGACTTTTGAATAAAAAAGTGTAAACTTGTCTGGTTAAGGAGGCTTAATGGCTAAAATTAGGGTGGCTATTATTGGAGTCGGCAATTGCGCATCAAGCCTGGTTCAAGGGGTTTATTATTATAGGAATGCAAAAGAGGATGAATTCATTCCCGGGATTATGCATACCAGGCTCGGTGGCTATCATATAAGTGATATTGAATTCTCCTTAGGAATTGATATTGACAAAAATAAGGTAGGTAAAGACCTGGGTGAGGCAATTTATACAAAGCCCAATAATACCTACAAATTCTGTTCAGTTCCCAAATTAAATGTGCCGGTCGTCCGCGGGATGACCCACGATGGACTGGGTTATTATCTCTCTCAGATTATTGAAAAGGCACCCGGGCCAACTGCGGATATTGTTGGTTTATTAAAAGAGACAAAGACCGATGTCGTCGTCAATTTTCTGCCGGTGGGAAGTGAAGAGGCGACAAAATGGTATGTTGAACAGGTTCTTACCGCTGGATGTGCATTCGTAAATTGTATTCCGGTATTCATTGCCAGCCAGAAATACTGGCAGAGACGGTTTGTTGAAAAAGGACTGCCGGTCTTAGGGGATGATATAAAATCTCAGGTGGGTGCCACGATTGTTCACCGGGTTCTTGTAAATCTATTCAATGATCGGGGAGTAAAATTAGAGCGCACATCGCAGTTAAATGTCGGTGGAAATACCGATTTCTTAAATATGCTTGAACGTTCAAGGCTCCAGTCAAAGAAGATCTCCAAAACCCAGGCAGTTACTTCTCTTTTGAAATATAACATAGGAGACGAAAACATCTATATTGGTCCTTCTGACTATATCGCCTGGCTTACCGATAGAAAATGGGCATATATGAGGCTTGAAGGAAGAACCTTTGGTGATGTGCCGTTGAATATTGAATTAAAACTTGAGGTCTGGGATTCACCAAATTCTGCAGGTGTTGTGATTGATGCTATAAGGTGTGCAAAACTTGCACTTGATAATAAACTGAGTGGAGCAATAATTGAGCCTTCCAGTTATTTCTTCAAGTCTCCACCGGTTCAGTATCCAGACCATATCTGCCGGGAGAAGACCGAAAGTTTTATCAAGAAATACGGAAGTAAGTCAACGAAAGTCAACAGGAGAAAGAAATAAACCATTAGCGAGGTGGATTGAAACGCGGTTTATTAATTACCTTTGAAGGAGTTGAAGGTTCGGGTAAGACTACCCAGGCAGAACTTCTTGCCCGCTGGTGTGCGGAGATGGAAATTCCTTATCTATTTGTGCGAGAACCAGGTGGAACACCCGTAAGTGAGAAGATAAGGGAAATTTTGTTATCAAAAGAAAATAATATCCATCCTAAATGTGAGGTCTTACTTTTCCTTGCTTCACGCAGCCAGCTTGTCTATGAAAAGATTCTTGATGCGCTAAAAGAGAAGAAGGTTGTTATTGCCGACCGCTTCAGTGATTCAACCTTTGCCTATCAGGTATATGCCCGGGGACTACCAGAGCGGCTGATTTCTATATTCAATCGTTTTGCCAGTGCCGGATTAAAACCGGACCTGACATTTTTAGTTGATATTGATATTTCAAAAGGCAGGGAAAGGGGGAAGTTTTCTGACCGGATGGAGACCCAGAATGAACTATACCATCAAAAGGTTCGGGAAGGTTATCTCAAACTGGCGCGCCGGGCAAAAAAGAGGTTCAAGTTGTTAAATGGCGAAAAATCGGTTCAGGAATTACATGCTGAGGTAATCAATTATGTAAAGGATTTGTTTAGCAGAAAGGGGTGGCATTATGAGAAAAAATAAAAATCCGTTTATCCTTAACCGTTTGCCGATTTTACTGCCCTTTTTGGTAATTGTAATCTTTCTGGGAATATTTATTGTCCAGAGGGTCTGGGCAGGACCGGATACATATACATTACTGCGGATTTTCAATAAGGTCTTAAAAGACATTGAAGACAACTATGTGGACGAAGTCCCTTCGGATACCCTGATAAGAGGGGCGATTGATGGAATGATTGAATCCCTTAATGACCCCCATACGGACTATTTGACCAAAGAGGAGTATGAACAATTGCGCATATCAACTGAGGGAGAATTTGGTGGAATTGGTGCCCAGATTGGCAAGAGGGATGAGAAGATTGTAGTAATTTCACCACTTGAGGGGACGCCGGCCTATCGGGCAGGACTATTACCGGGCGATGCAATAATAATGGTGGATAGTGTTCCAACAAAGGGCAAGAGTGTAGATGTGGTGGTGAGGCAGATCCGGGGAACGCCCGGGACCAAGGTGCTTTTAACAATTCAAAGAGAAGGAATTGCCGAGCCATTCAATGTCGAAATTACCAGGGCAATTATTAAACTTGATGCAGTCCCATATTTCGGGATGGTAACGGATGATATTGGCTATATCTATCTTGCAAATTTCTCAAGAACCGCGGATGCGGAATTGAAAAAGGGGCTTGATTCACTATTTGCCCTTGGTGCCAAAAAGATTATCTTTGACCTCCGCGGTAACTCCGGTGGTTTACTACAGGAGGGTGTCCGGGTCAGTGAATTGTTTTTGAGTAAAGGTAAAGATGTGGTTACCACCAAGGGAAGGCGTGAACCACCGCGGACATTCAAATCAGAAAATACTTATTCCTACGGCGAATTTCCGATGATTACGCTGGTAAATCAAGGGAGTGCCTCGGCTTCAGAAATTGTTGCCGGGGCATTGCAGGACTGGGACCGCAGTCTCATTATCGGCACCCAGACCTTTGGTAAGGGCTCAGTTCAGAATGTCATCCCCCTTGAGGATGGTGGTGCATTAAAGCTCACCACCGCCCGATGGTATACACCGTCCGGTCGGTGTATTGACAAGCCATATTTAGGTTCTGAGACGACAGCGGTTCAGGAGGCGAAGATTGATACCTCAAAGGAAAATATATACATTACAATGATTCTCAAGCGCAAGGTATATGGCCGGGGCGGAATAACACCGGATATTATTGTTGAACCACCAAAGCCAACAAAACTTGAGGTTGATATCTGGACCAAAGGGTATTATTTTGATTTTGCGGTACACTACACCCAGACCCATAAAGATATTAATAAGAACTTTGAGGTTGATGAGAAGGTCCTTGATTATTTTGCGACATATCTGAGGGAGAAGAAGAAACTGGACTTCACCGATGCTCAGTTTGATTCAGCAAAGACGGCGTTCGCTCAGCAATTAAAACAAGAGATATTTGCAAACCTCTTTGGACAGAAGGAATCATACCGGATAAGGACCGGTTACGACCCACTCATTAAAAAGGGAATTGAGCTTCTAAAGGAGGTAAAGTCTCAAAAGGACCTTTTTCGTTTCGCAAGGCGCTAACAGGGTTACCGGTGTAAGATATGGAAGATTTAATTTCCAGCCCTTCATGCTCTTTCTGATTCTTATATCCATCTCTTTATTGATTTTATGGTTAATAGTTATTCTGGGAATATGGATAAAGAGAAAAAATATAAATGTATCGCATTGAGATAAAAAGAAGAGATGACCCCCGGGGGAAATTTGTCAAAGAGAATTTTGAATCAATCGGCTTTTCAGGCATTGAATCGGTTGATGTACGGGATGTCTACTATCTTGATAAAAGATTTACAAAAAAAGAGATAGAATTCATTGCCCGGGAGTTATTCTGCGACCCGGTGGTTGAAGAATTCAAAATTGGAAAAGGCACTGGATTTGAGATTCTTTATAACCCTGGTGTATCTGACCCCAAAGAGGAGAGTATAAAAAAAGCAATCAGTGATTTAGGAATACGCAAGTCCGGTTTCTATCAAATAAAGACTGCAACCAATTACATATTCAAAGGCAGACTTGAACCGGAAAGATTGAAGGAATATGCAAGTCTCTTCTTGTATAATCCGTTGATCCAGCATATAAGAGAAGTGAAGGAAAAAGAAATAAGATTTAAAGAACCACAATATCTATATTTGAAGATTAACCTTGATACCGACCTGCTACGCCTGAGTAAAGATATGGGACTTTCCCTTTCACTTTTGGAGATGGAGACCATAAAGAAGTACTATAAAAAGATCAGGCGCAATCCAACTGATGTAGAACTTGAGACAATTGCCCAGACCTGGAGTGAGCACTGCCGGCATAAGACATTTTTAGGCAGGATAAATTTTGAGGGTGAAATCATTGATAATCTATTGAAGAATACAATAATGAAGGCAACGCGGGAGATAAACCATCCCTACTGTCTTTCGGTATTTCACGACAATTCAGGAATTATAGAATTTGATGAGGAATTTGGTGTCTGCTTCAAGGTTGAAACCCACAATCATCCTTCAGCCCTGGAACCTTACGGTGGCGCGGCAACTGGAATCGGTGGTGTAATAAGAGATATCCTGGGAACCGGGCTTGGCGCCAAACCGATAATGAATACTGATGTATTCTGTTTTGGTCCACCCGATATTGACTTGAGTAAGTTGCCAAAGGGAATTTTACATCCTAAAAGAATTATCAGGGGTGTTTATCAGGGGGTTAGGGATTATGGTAATCGTATGGGTATTCCCACCACAAGTGGGGCGGTCTATTTTGATGAAGACTTTTTATACAATCCACTGGTTTATTGCGGAACAGTGGGAATAATCAGAAAGGACCGGATAAAAAAGAAGCCAATGCCCAGCGATTATATCCTCTTAGTTGGTGGCAGGACCGGAAGGGATGGGATTCACGGGGCAACTTTCTCTTCGGCTGAACTATCAGTAAAGGCAGAGAAATCCTGTGTTCAGATTGGTAATCCGATAATGGAGAAGAAGGTCTTAGATTGCCTTTTAAAGGTAACTGAAGCAAGACTCTTAAACGCTGTAACCGATTGTGGGGGCGGTGGTCTTTCAAGTGCGGTGGGCGAAATGGGGAAGGAACTCGGTGCCGTTGTCTATCTTGAAAAGGTTCCCTTAAAATATAAGGGACTCACCCCACGCGAAATCTGGATTTCTGAATCTCAGGAGAGAATGATACTTTCAGTTCCTCCGAGGCATATAAAAAGGGTTATTGAAATCTTTAGAAAAGAGAATGTTGAGGCAACGCCGATCGGTAGATTTACCAATGATAAAAGGTTAAGACTATACTACAAAAAAAAGAAGGTCTGTGACCTGGATATGGACTTTCTGCACAATGGATTACCAAGACCAATTAAATCTGCCCGGCGGCGGTCCAATTTTTATGAAGAACCCGTTTTTCAAGAACCAACCGATTTAAATAAAATTCTGTGCGAAATTATTGGCAGTTACAATTGCTGCAACCGGGAATGGCTCATTCGGGAATATGACCACGAAGTGCAGGGTGCAAGTGTGATAAAACCATTTGCCGGAGTGAATGGTGACGGACCACAGGATGCGGTGGTAATCAAGCCGCGCCTTGATAAGAATAGAGGGATTGTCGTTTCCTGCGGCATCAATCCGTCTTATGGCCGGTATGATGCCTACAATATGGCGCTTTCGGTGATAGATGAAGCATTGAGAAATCTTGTGGCAGTGGGCGGTGATATTACAAAGTGTGCGATGCTTGATAACTTCTGTTTTGCATCGCCGGACAGGGAAGAGGTTCTGGGCGATATTGTGCTTTCAGCAAGGGGTTGTTATGATGGAGCAAAGGCATTCGGTGTTCCTTTTATTTCGGGAAAGGACAGTTTGAATAATGAATGGATTGATGAAACAGGAAAGAGTTATTTAATTCCACCAACCCTTTTAATTTCAGCGATCGGTATTGTTGAAGATGTGAATAATTGTATTACAATGGATTTTAAAAAGACAGGTAGTTTAATTTACTTGATTGGTGCCACAAAAAATGAACTGGGTGGCTCTGAATATTTTAGACTTTTGAATATCAAGGGTGGCAGGGTGCCGAATGTTGATTTAAAGAATGCACCGGTAATAATGAGAAGAGTTCATCAGGCGATTATTGAAGGACTGATTCTTTCCTGCCATGACCTCTCAGAGGGTGGACTTGGACTGGCGATAGCCGAGATGTCATTCGCCGGCGATATTGGTTGTGAGGTTGACTTGGCCAGGGTAATCTACGAAGATAGAAACAACCGGCCGGACATTATACTCTTCGCTGAATCAAATACGAGGTTTTTAGTTGAGGTTCCGCCTGAAAATGTAAAAAAGTTTGAAAGACGATTTAAGGGGTTACCCTATTCTCATATTGGTAAGACAAACGAAAGAAAGAATCTTGTTATCAACTATGGGAAAAAGAATTTAGTCAACTTACCCATATTTGATTTGAGAAGAGCCTATCAAAGGAAAGTTCTTTAAGACGCAGCCGTTTGTTTATTCTTTTTTAAGGACCTGCGCTTTGGGTTCTCTTACAAAACGGTATCTATCATCTTAATATACTACGAGATTGGATTACTACGAAGGAGGGCAACCATCATCCTGTTTTCTACCTTGAAGGGAGAAGATGAAGGTGGGGGTAAAAGGAGGCAGGATGGAGATAAAATCTAAATAAATGAATAAAAATGGTTTAGGGTCTGGTTTGGGATGCCTGTCTTTTTTAACCATTTAACCAATCAAGTTTCGCAAGTTTAACTACTATAATCTTCTTTCTGATTTATCGGGCGATAGCTGGGGTTATGTCCATTCTCAATTTGCTACATAATATAAGGGGCTCAGAATGACTGACATAGGTTGTGAATCATTTACTTACGATTTAGCAATCATCTCCTCAATAAAATTTGTTGAGATATCACCGGCAATAAATTTTTCATTATTCATAACTTTTATATGAAAGGGTATGGTTGTGGGGATTCCCTCAATTACCATTTCCTCCAGCGCCCTTTTCATCCGGGCGATTGCCTCGGCTCGGGTATTCCCAAAGCAGATAAGTTTACCAATAAGTGAGTCATACTGGGAGGGGAATGTATAGCCGGCAAAGATATGAGTATCAAAACGAACACCAATCCCCTGGGGTATATGAAAGAATGTTATCTTCCCGGGTGTGGGCATAAAATTCCGCTCGGGGTCTTCGGCATTTATCCGGCATTCTATGGCACTGCCTCTGATGATAATATCTTCTTGTTTTATGCTAATCTTTTCGCCCAGAGCAATCTTTAGTTGCTCCTTTAAGATATCTATATTCGTGACCATTTCGGTGACCGGATGCTCGACCTGAATCCGGGTATTCATCTCCATAAAATAGAAATTTTTATCCTTGTCCATCAGAAATTCTATTGTCCCGGCCGATTCATAACCAATATTCTTTACGGCCTTTATTGCCGATTCCATTAATTTCTCCCTTGTCTTGCTATCCACAAACGGTGAGGGAGATTCCTCAATTAACTTCTGATGGCGTCGCTGGATTGAGCACTCTCGTTCTCCAAGGGCAAGGACATTTCCGTAGGAATCGGCAAGGATTTGAACTTCAATATGCCGGGGCTTCTCAATGTATTTCTCCAGATACAGCCGACCATCGCCGAACGCTGCCTTAGCCTCGGCCTGGGCAATTCTAAATCCTGATTCTAACTCTTCCGGTTCGGAGATTATTCTCATTCCCTTGCCACCACCGCCGGCCGCCGCCTTTAATATTACTGGATAACCAATCTTTGTCGCAAATTTCTTTGCCTCGCGCAGCGATTCCACGACACCGTCGCTCCCCGGTATCCCCTGAATACCTATATCTGCCATCGTCTTTTTTGCCTTGATTTTATCACCCATTGCCCTTATGTGGTCGGGTTTTGGTCCAATAAAAACAATACCGCATGATTCACAGATCTCGGCAAATTCTGCGTTTTCCGCCAAAAATCCATAACCAGGATGGATTGCCTTTGCCCCGGTTATTTCTGCGGCACTGATGATTCGGGTGATGTTGAGATAACTTTCTTTCGCCGGACCCGGACCGATACAGACTGCTTCGTCAGCGAGACGGCTATGGAGCGATTCGGCATCAGCCTCAGAATAGACTGCTACGGTCTTGAGGTTCAATTCTTTGGCGGCACGAATTATACGAATTGCTATCTCACCACGATTGGCGATGAGGATTTTTTCAAATTTCACTACTTCTTCTCAAATGAACCCCAGCCTCGCTCTGCGGTAGCCTCAATCCCAACCAGTCTGAGTTTAAACTCGTCGGGATTGGATACGGCCTGGATTGCATCATCATAGGAGATGAGGCCGTCTTTATAAAGGCGGAAGATTGACTGGTCAAAGGTCTGCATCCCATATTGACCGTAACCTTCCTCAATGGCTGATTGAATGAGCAGGGTTTTTACCGGGTCAAGCAAATACTCCTTTATTGTGGGGGTAGAGATAAGAATTTCTACCGCTGGAATGCGTCCCTTTCCATCGGCCCGGGGTAAAAGCCTTAAAGATACTACGCCGACAAGGGTTGCCGCAAGTAAGACACGAATGTGTTGATGCTGGTGGGGTGGATAAAATGAGATAATCCGGTTTATTGTCTCTGTAGCATTCAGGGTATGGAGGGTGGACATTACCAGGTGTCCGGTATCGGCGGCCTTAAGTGCCACATCCATTGTCTCACGGTCTCTTATTTCTCCGATCAGAATTACATCCGGGTCCTGGCGCAGAATATGGCGCAGGGCAATAGAAAAGGAGACAGTATCCATCAAAACTTCCCGCTGATTAATCACACTCAGGTTGTCTCGAAAGAGATATTCAATCGGGTCTTCAATGGTAATGATATGCCTTGATGCATTCTCATTGATATGCTCAATCATTGCGGCGAGTGTCGTTGATTTACCACTGCCAGTTGTCCCTGTACAGAGTATCAGTCCCCGGGGCTTTAGAGCAAGTTCCTTGAGAATCGGCGGCAGGTTCAACTCGTCAATTCTCTTCACCGATATTGGAATTGCCCTCATTGCAATGGCAATACTACCGCGTTGCAAAAAGATATTTACCCGGAAACGACCAATCCCGCGTACACCAATGGCAAAATCCATTTCCTTCATTCTTTCAAAAGTCTGCTGCTGGGAGGGTGTCATAATCTGGTACGCCATCGTCTTTAGGACCTCGGGTGTCAGGGATTCCGATTTTTCTATTACCAGACGTCCGTCAATCCTAAAGACCGGTGGAGCACCTGCCTTCAGATGTAAATCTGAGGCGTTGACTTTTATCATCTTTTCAAGTAATGATTTAAGTTCCATAGTCTACTCTCTCTTGATATTCCAACCAAACTATAGCGGTTCAACCAAAAAGAGTTCTTGATTGTATTCAACCGGTTCTTCGTTCTTAACCAGAATTTGAACAATCCTTCCGGAAACATCCGATTCGATCTCATTCATCAGTTTCATTGCCTCAACAATACAGACAACCTGCCCGGGCTTTACAATATCACCGACCTCTACATAGGGAGGGGCATCCGGGGCCGGCGCCCGATAAAATGTACCAACAATCGGGGAACGGATTGAGACCAAATTTTTTGACGGTTCTTTTTTTACTGGTTCTTTAGTCACTTTTTGTTCCGGCTCTTCCTCAGCTCCCCGGGTGATTTCCAGGGTTGGTTTAAAGGTTGCTGCAGCAACCTCTTGTTGGTCTTTCATCACCTTAGAAATTTTTATCTTTCTCCCCCAGAAATCGGTAATCTCAATAGTAGAAATCTTGCTGTTTTCCAATATCTTTATTAGTTTTTCAATATCAGAGATTTTCATAATCCCTTCACTTTAAAAGGCTTGATAACCAATCCTGGAATGATTTGAAATCTTCTTCCTTCAATTTCTGTTCTTCTTTCTTTTCCTCGGTCTTCGGGGCTTCAGTTAACTCTTGCGGTTCAACCTTTTGTTCTTCAGTCGGGGGTTGTACCGTTTCTACCTTCGGCTCACCCGTCTCTTCTTTGACTTCGGTTGGTTGCAGGAAATCCTGTAGTTGGGCAATTTCCTCTTCAGTCCCTTCAGGAGCAGGAGAGATTCCCTCAGCAGCTGCAGTGGGTTCAACTGGTTTTTCTTCTACCGGAATTACTTCTATTGGTTTTTCTATCTCTAATGTAGATACTTCATCAGGTATTTCTTTAATCACTGTCTCGGCTGGGATTTCCTCAGCGGAAGTTTCTTCAACTGCTCCCTTCGTTGGTTCTTCTGCCGACTCAAGTAGAATCTCTTCCATTGAAATTATCTCTTCACTCGGAACTTCAACTGGTTTTTGTGGTTCAGGTTCTAAAGTGGGAGGAACCGGTGGCTCAGGACTGATCGGCGGGGCTGTGATATTAACTACGGGCTCAGCGACTGTGGGGATTTCTGGTATCTCGGGTTTAGCGGCAAGTTCTTCTGGCTGAAAATAACTTTCCAGTTTAAGTTCAGCCACTTTTTCTTCTTCCCTGACATCTTTTTTCTTTAACCTTTCTTTCAATTCTTTTATTTTTTTCTGGATTACAATATCCTGTGGGTCAGTAAATCCCAGATGTTCATAGACCCGCAATGCCTCCTCAAGATTACCCTGACGTTCATATTCTTCAGCAAGGGTGATTGTATATATTGGACCCTTGCGCTGGTTTTCAAGTTGGGCAAGTTTTTCCTTTGCCACTGCATCGGTTGGATCAACTGTCACAATACCCCGGTAGGCAGAGATAAGACAATTGTCGTCTTTGAGACTATTGCAGACCTGAACCAGAAGTCTCAGCGCGACGATATTCATCGGGTCAAGTTCAACTGTCTTTTGTAGTGCGTCCTTTGCCTGATTATATTCCCGTCTATCGAGATGGCACTTTCCCAGTATGAGATAGGCGAGGGGATAGTTGGGATGATACTGCAAGCCTTGCTTTAAGACCTCAAGTGCCTCATCCACCATATTATTTTTTCGGTATGCGTCAGCAAGTTGAACAAATATCCTTGACTTCGGATCCTTGCTATAACGCTCGCTCAGTTTGGCAATCTCGGAAAAGTCCTGTTCTGCCATTTTTCCTCCAACATAATATTTTATTCAAGTTTAATCTTTTGTCAAGCCGGTAGCGAGAATTTTGAATGAATTCATAATCACCTCAATCGTCGCGAAGAAGTCGGTCTTTCTCTCGCCGGGTAAAAAGAGCATGCCGTCGATTACATAGAGTGTATCTTCTTTTACTAAAAAATAGGACAAGAATGGACCACCTGCCACCAGTGAATCATTCTGCCATACTCCTTTTACTCTGAATCCTCGCATATTCTGGAATTCAATGCTATCAATAAATGTCAGTTCTTTCAAGATATAATCACCATTGTAGTATCTCTTGGTAAGTTCATCTCTCTTCGCAATTACTGTGGAGTCATTCAATTCAAAGGTTTTCTTCTCTCTATAAATAAAGATACTCCGATCCGGATAATGGGCATGGATAAATATAAAGTTCTCGTTTGCGAAAGTTGAATCAATTAACCAGCCCGGGGTAAAATCCATTTCAATGCCCAGCCTTTTTAGATATCTTTTTATCCGCTGGTCAATCTTTGTTTCATAATATTGTTTCTTAATTTTTCGGTAATAGTTTTCTTCAAATATCTTGGTAATTATCTTCTGATATTTCTGAAGACCCAAAGGGATATAGCGGGGTTCTTTTGCCGCCAGAATTATAACAACCTGGTCCTTTGCCCAGAGGTCATTGACCTTGAATAGATTAAATGTATCTCTTATTGTTGCGTTCCGCGCCTCCGCATTCAATAATGTGAGTATGAACTCTTCCTGAAGTGAACCGCACAGGAATAATGAATGAAAAAGTTTAACCCTCTTTAGTATTGTATCTGAGGCGAAGATGAATATAAAGGTCGGTTCACGCTGGGGCATATAATTGTAAATTTGAAGACTCTGTGCTACAAATGTAGTATCAATCTGCGAACCAACAATTACAACATCACGACTCTTGCCCACACTTTGAGGAAGTCGGGAGCAAAAAAGGAAGATAAAGAGAACTAAAAGAAAGGTAATCTTTTGCACTGATTATTATATTAAAATAGGTTCAAAAGTCAACCCTCAGTTAACCCTTCGGGTGGATAGAAATTTGATTGCGCCGAAAGGCAAAAATTGATGTTAAAAGCGAGGAATCTTTTTTATCCCCAATTTTTTATAAATCCGGCACGCCTCTTTTAAGAATTTTCTGGCTTTTATTTTCTCTCCATTAAGTTTCAGGAATTTACCATATGCCCAGTAAATGGTAGCGAGCAATTTTAAGTTTTTAAATCTTTCACCGAGTTTGAGTACCTGGGCAAAAATTTCTTTAGACCGTTTCGGAGCTCTATTAGAATAGATTCTTGCCAGATTCAAGAGACAAAGAATTCTCAATTCTGTATTGCCGGTTTCTTCAGCAATTTTTAGGGCTGTATTTATATCCCTTATTGCCACTTCATTTTTTTCCTCTTTTATCTTTAAATCGGCCAGGGCATTTAGTACAGAGCCAATTGCATTTTTATTCCCAAGCTCCTCAAAGATTGCACGGGAGCGGTTAAGATAGTTACGGGCAAGTTTTATCCTGCCAATCTCGGTATATGTTTGACCCAGATTATAGGAGGCAAGGGCAATACCGGGTTTGTTCTTTAAAGCGAAACTGATTCTAAGATATTTTTTAAATAATGGAATCGCCTTTTTATATTCAAATTGGCTACTATAAACCTCTCCCATATTGCCGCAGGCAATTGCCTCACCCTGTTTATTTCCGAGTTCTTTACTGATTTTTAAATAGGATTTAAATTCCTCAAGCGCCTTACTGTAATCGCCGCTGTTAAAATAGTTTATACCGATATTATTGTGTGCCATACCGATTGCCAGTTTATCACCCAGTTCTTCCGAAATTTTCAGGTACTTCTCATGACACTCAATAGCACTGCTAAGTTCGCCCTTATTTTGATAGACATTCCCGAGATTACAATATGCAACACCTATTCCATTCTTATCACCGAGTTCAGTGCTGATGTGCAGGTAGGTGGTGAATGAATCTATTGCCTTTTCGTATTCTCCGCGGGCCTTATAAATGCCGCCCAGGATATTATACACTTCGCCCTTTATTTGCTGATTTCCGATGCCCTCTACCACCGGGAGTGTTGCCATGCACAATTTAACTGCCTGATCAAAATTTCCCTCAGTTAAATAAACCACTGCTAAATTGGTATATGCCTTGGCAAGTGCCTTCTTTAAACCGCCATTTTTCTGCCAGTTTTTTAGTTTCTTGATAAGAGAAATTGCCTCCCTTCCCCTTTTTTCCGCCTCTTTTATTTTTCCCTTTATCCGGTAAATCCAGCACTCAAGCCCTGAGATTTCCGAAAGCGCTTCAGCCTTTTGAGCCTGAGAGATATTCCTAACCACCTTCAATTTCTTCCGCGCCTCATTCAATAATCTCATTGCCTCATCATACCGACCTAAATTTTCTAAAACCTGTGCCTGGAGATTATAGGCGCGGGATTGCAAAAACGGATCATTACTGCTCTCTCCCATATTTTTGTATGAACTCATTGCAGCAAGATTATTGCCGGTCAATTCATAGACCATTCCCAGTTTTTCATAGATAATCGTCTTTTTTAAAATCTCTTTTTGAGAGATCATTGAAAGACACTTATGGTAGGCCTTTATTGCCTCCTGATTGAGATATAAATCTTTTTTCCGGTCTGCTGACCGTTCAAGATAATAGAGGGCTTTCTGCGGGTTACCACCAAAGGAAAAATGGTCGGCAAGAATATCATAGTAATCATGGAGTTTCTGCCCATAAAACTTCTCCAGGGCATAGCCAATCTTTTGATGGAGTCTTTCTCTTTCTTGTTTTAACAGGGAATTGTATACCACATCCCGGGTAATGGCGTGTGTGAAACTATAACGCACCTCCCCGTTCAGATTTTGTTCTATTTGCGATTTTATGATACCCAGTGCCTCAATATTATCTAAATTCTTTTTCAACTGGTCTTTTTGCCCAAATAATTCACCCAGCAGTCCCAGCGAAAATTCTTCCCCGATCACCGAGGCAATATTGACGATCTCCCTTAAGTTTGGTGCCAGACGGTCGATCTTAGCCATTATCAACTCATCAATTGTCCGGGGCACTGCGATTGCTGCTGAAGTCTTTAAACTTGCCCTTTTCTTTTCTATGGTTATTAGATTATTATTCAAAAGGTTTAAAGTTAGTTCATAAATATAAAATGGTATGGCATCTGATTTGTCAAACAGCAGTCTGAATAAATCTTCGTCTATTTGCTCGCAATTTAAGATGTTCTTTAAAAACTCAACCACTTCACTCTGGACTAATGGTCTAAGTCTGATTTCTGCAAAATATGGCTGATGGGAAATATTTTCAACATTGAACTCCGGGCGATAAAGGGCAATGATCATAATTGGATTGTAACCAACCGTTTCTACAAGTTTGTATATAAAGTCCATTGTCTCTTTATCAATCCAGTGGCAGTCATCAAGGATGAGGAGCAGTGGGCTTTTTTTGGTGACTCGGTAGAAGAGGGTGAGAATTGCTTCATTTATTAACCGGATACGGTCTTCAGGCTTCATTGACTCAACCTGTCCTTTTTCTCTGGGTGATAGATTGAGTGAAAGAAAAAATTTGTAGAGAGGCATTTTTAATTCAACTATCGGGTCGCCTATACCCTTTATAAAATTGAGCAATTTCATTTCCATCTGTTGGGGTGTATTATTGTCTAAGATTCCCAGCAGTTTCTTTAACAAATCCCTTAAGATGAAGTAAGGTGAATGGGCAAGATACTCAATACCCTTTGTCTCAATGATAACAATATTCGCTGGTAGATGTCTTTTGAACTCATATACCAATTTTGTCTTACCGATACCTGCCTCACCGCTAATCCCGATGAAGCGTCTTTTTCCGGACTGAACATCGTTCAGTGCGCTTCGGAGTTTATTCAGTTCACCGGTGCGTCCAATTAAAGGTATTTCTTTAAATCGGCGCTGGGAATATCTAAATGCGACGCGCAGTGGTAGATATACTGCTACTTTTTCGCGCTTTCCCTTTACCGAAATTTTTCCTAAACTTTTATATACTATTTCATTATTGGTATTCTCATAAACCGATCGGCTGACATATATCGCATTCGCCGGAGCCCGCTCCTGTAGACGTTTGGCTAAATTTACCGTATCACCCATCACCGTATAGGCACCGGTTCGCCCTAAATCGCCGGTGGCGACAAGTCCGTAATTTATCCCGATTGCCAAGGAGAGGTGCTGTCTTTTTTCATTATTGAATAATGCTATCTCTTTCTGCAGGTCGATGGCGGCAAGAACCGCCCGCAAGGGGTCATCCTCGTGTGCAAATGGGGCACCGAAGAGTGCCATTAAACAATCACCTATGAACTTATCAACGAATCCTTCATAGTTCTGAATAACCTGTCCCAGCCGCCTTAAACAACAATCAATCAATTCTTTCAACTCCTCGGGATCGAGTTTTTCTGAAAGGGCAGTGAAACCCTTGATATCGGCAAAGATCACTGCTACCGGCCGCCGCTGACCGAAGACCTTGATTAATTCCAGTCCGCATCTACTACAGAAATTTGAGCCAGAATCGTTATTATAACCGCATCGGGGACACTTCATTGGGCCAAATTCTTCTTCAATCCAGCTATTTCACTCTTCATTATTTCTTTTTCCATTTCAAGGGGTGACCCTTTGATATAAGGCAATACCTCCAGCATTCCTTCAGCATAGTTTAACAACGCCACCGCTTCGTCAATATGCCTTTGATTTATAATTTTTTTCCTTGCCTGTGTGAGCACCTTTTCCAGAGCTTTTATGGAGAAGGGAAGCAGCATTCGTGGTGATTTTTTGACTTCGTAAAGATAAAGCATGCCTTGATTATCGTCAATATCTCCTTCAGGATATTTTACATAAACACCCACCAGACGCAAATTTTCGGGGGGGCTTATCACCAAGTCAAAAAAATCACCACCGGATTGGACCTGGGCTGAATCCCATTGGGCATTGCAAAAACTGTAGTAGATAAAAACTTGCTGGGTACTTCTTGTCGGAAAATATCGGACCAGAAGGTCGGATGAATTTCTTAAAAAGTAGAGATTCATTCCCGAGATTAAAATTAGCCAGATCAGGGTATTCATTATACCTCCTTTAATTCCTTGCCCATCACATAGGCATCCGTGCCATCAATATAATAATTTTTTCTTATGTAGAGAATTTTATAACCAACTTTTTTATACAGATTGATTGCTGCCTCGTTATTGATCCGCACTTCAAGATAGGCATAGACGCAGCCACGGTTTTTGCCTATATTTTCAACTTCTTTCATCAAATTACGGGCAATTCCCTGTCTTTGATATTCCTGCCTTACCGCAATATTGGTTATATGCAGTTCCGGTCCGGCGCAATTTGCCAGTGCATAGCCAACGAGTTTTGTATTATTACAGGCAACTAAGGCAATTGTATCAGACCTTTGAAGGTCATTTTCAAAGAAAATCTTTGGCCAGGGATTGGGGAATAATTTATGTTCCAGCTTATATACCTCATCAATATCATCAAATTTCATTGGACGATAAAAGATTCCGTTTATCATTTTTCAGCCGGGCTCTTTTTTATATAAAAGGGCTCAAGAAATTCAGGGGCAGTAAAATTTTGCTTTTCGACCAGAGGTAGGGCAATGGGTATTAAATGGGCGCTGGTCAAAAAAGAACACTCGGTTGGGAAAATTAACCGTGCAGTTGAGTTTGTAATTTGATTTTTTAAAAGACTCGCACCGGGTCCGAGGACAATAACCGGACCGGGTTCCTTTTCAATAATATTTTTAAGAATATTTAGCAAATCTTCAGCGGTTGTAAGAAGATATTCGCTTATCCGCAGGCCCTGTTTATAAATTGCGCTGTAAAGTTCCTCCTGATAGGCATTAATCACAACCATGATGTAATGCGGGCAGTTATAAAATAATGGACTGTAAACCCTGCTGCCTGCCTGACCGATTGCATCAAGGGTGTTTACTGCAACCACCGGGATATTCAATGAGATACTCAATCCCTTTGTGATACTCAGGCCTACCCTTAAGGAGGTAAACATACCGGGTCCGATTGATACAGCAATTGCTGAAAGTCTTTCTTTATCAAGATACCTTATTGCGCGTTGAATCTCATAAAATATACCCGCATCCATTTTTGCACTGAAAGAATCCCGATTCTGTCGCACTTCGTAAATAACCATATTACCCTCACTTATGCAGATAGAAAAGAAATTGGTTGCCGTGTCAATTCCCAGAATTTTCAATTATTATCTCCCGAATATTTTTTCCTTTCATTTTTATAAATATCCTAAGACCCTTATTTTTGATAGCGGGCAGCCGGTCCGCCCATTCAATGATGGTAATTCCTCCTTTAACAAAATACTCCTCCACCGGAAGGGTCTCTAACTCTGCCGGTCCAAGCCGGTAAAGGTCAATGTGCGCGATGGGCAATCTACCGCGATATTCAGTGGCAACGACGAAACTTGGACTTGTTATCTCCTCTTTTACATTCAGCCCGCGACATATTCCTTTGATGAGGGTTGTCTTGCCGCTGCCCAATTCACCATAGAGGTAGATTTTATAATCAGGTTTCATCAATCGGGCAATTTTTTTACCAAGTTCCACTGTTTGTCGGGCACTACGGGTAATAAATGTCTTCTTACTAAACATTGTAGTAATAGAGCTTTATTACACCTTGGAGGGTCAAATCAGGAACATAATAGGTTATTTCAGGAATCAGTCGCCGCATCAATTGCCCCAGCCCACCGGTAGAAATACAAAGGAAGTCCCTTCTCTTTTCTTTCTTAATTTCTCTTATAAATCCTTGAATCATGAATTTAGTTCCGTTCAAAATCCCTGAGCGCAGGCACTCTTCGGTGCTCAATCCGAGAATCTTTCTGGTTATTCTCAAGGGTATTTTCTTTAACAATCTGGTCCGCAGCTCCAATGCCCATAGGCCGGTTTCTATTCCCGGGGCAATCATTCCACCCAGATAATTTCCTTCTTTTAAAACCACATCACAGACTGTGGCCGTACCAAAAGAAACTATGATCAAATCCCTGGGAAAACGAAGGTGGCCACCGGTTACATTGGCGATCCGGTCAGCCCCCAGATTTCTTATCTCCCGGTAGCGAAACTTAACCGGACTCTTGATTGTTCCTGAAATTACCAGTGGTTTGAGATGAAAATTCTTCTGAAAAAATTTAATATATGCCCTGCTCAATTCAGGTACAACCGAGGCTATAGCAACACCCTGAATGTCTTTCTCAAATATTTCCTTTGGCAAATTTTTTTTAAAGCCATCCCGGGTCGGTATCTGGATAATTTTTTCAAATCTATCCTTTCTATAGAAACCAAATCGAGTATTTGTATTACCAATATCAAGGGCAATTACCATTTTAATCTTTTAATATCACCGTAATAGAATTTTTTAATTACACCTGTTTCATCTCGCAGGAGAAGTCCCCAATCTTCATCAATATCAAAGACCGTGCCCTTACACACGCCCCCACTATAAGATACCTCAACCATTTCACCAATTCCAGTGAAGTAATGGTAAATATCCTCTATCTTAACCACATCCCTTTGCAACTGGCAATAGAAAGACTCAATATTGTACAGTAAATTTTGAAGAATTTCTTCAATATTGTATTCTTTGCCCGATTCTAAAAATAAGGATGTAGCATTAGATAGCTTGGCTGGAAATCTTTTTATATTGACATTAAGTCCAATTCCACATACTACACTATTCTTGTATCTCTCACATAAAATACCACACACCTTTTTTTTATTCAATAATATGTCATTGGGCCAGAGTATTCCTAATTTTTTAAATCCTAAATTTTTTAGAAGTGTAATCACGCTTAAGGCAGCAATAAGGGGTATCTTCGCCACCGCTGATTCAGGAAAGAAAAGCACGGAAAGATAAAGACCGCCAACCGGAGAGAACCAGACTCTTTGACGCCGTCCCCGACCCTGGGTTTGGGTTTGGGCAAATACAGCCAGTTCTTTCCCGCGGTTAATGAGTCTTTTTGCTATATCCTGGGTAGAGGCAACCCTTTTGAACCTCAGAATTTCTTCAATCATCAATAATATATGCTGAGCTTCGCCCCGGAAAAGGGTGCCGACCCTGATTTTATCTTCAGGGAATCCATATCAAACCACTGCTCGCTGGCGATGTTGACTACCAATTTATGTTCATCATCGGCCTCAAAAATAATATTGCTGAAGGCATTGGCATCAAATTGATATGTAGTATAAAGAAGTACGGCATTGGTTGCATCCTTTGTATAGACCAATGAATCGACGGTTATTCTGAAGGTCTTATAGGAACCGGGGTCTATGTTGACATACTGTTCAGTAATAGAAGTAAAGCTGGATGTATGGGCCGGAATGGTTAATAATTTACTACCTTCCCAGATTACCGAGTATGCCTCATCTTTTTTTGCTTCAATCTTTAAGACCCGGATTACGAATTGACCGGGGACCCCCCTGAAGAGGCCTTCGTCATTTAGTCCTACCTCAACTGATGCAACATTTGCACAGTTTACAACCAGTATCACCATAAAAATGGTTGGCACCAAATTTCTTATCCCGAACATCATGACCTCCTTCTTAATCAGGTATAATGCCTTTCTGGAATAATTATAATTAAAAACTTAATCAGGTCAAGAAAAATGGTGGCCGAATCTCAATTAGATAAATTTATCACAAAAATTTAGCAATTCTAAATTATTCTTCGGCATTGATTTGATGGAATATTAAGTTGTTCCCGATACTTGGTGACTGTTCTTCTGGAGATTATGATGCCCAGACGGATTAGTTTCTTGGCAATCTGGGAATCGGAGAATGGAGAATTCTTATCCTCATGCTCAATGATTTCTTTTATCTTCTCCATTACATATCTCTTATCCATCTTATTACCTATCGGTGCGGTGAAGAAAAATTTTGCCTTATGAATACCCCGGGGAGACTCTATGTATTTATTGGCAACAGCCCTTGAGACAGTTGAAGGATTTACGCCCAATCTTTTGGCGAATTCGACCATGGTAATAGGTTTGAGATAATTCGGTCCCTTTAAGAAATACTCCCGCTGATATTCCAAGAGGTTGTTGATTATCTTTGAAAGTGTCTTACGCCTTTTCTCAATTGCAACGATTAGATTTTTCGCAGATTGCAATTTCTTCTTTAAGAATTCAAGCTCTTCAGAGGTAAGATTTTCAGGATGTTTTATTTTCTCAATATACTGTGCCTTTATTCTGATCCGGGGGATATTATCGTCATTTACTTGGGCAACGAGGTTATCATCCTGCCAGGAAATTATAAAATCCGGAATAATATATCCTGACGGGGCAGACGAATATCTTAACCCCGGACGGGGGTCTAACTTCATCAATACCCTTTTTGCCCCATTTAGTCGCTCCTCACCTATATTCAATTTTTTTAATATTTCTCTATCGCCATTTGTATGGTTGAGCAAAGGTAGATAGTCCCGGACAATAATATATTCCACTGAATCTTGTGGATAGCCGAGTTTTTCAAGTTGCGCCAGTAAGGCCTCCTTTATCTCACGCCAGGCACAGCCGGGCGGATCAAATAATTGAATCTCCTTCCTGATCCGTTGAATATCCTCAATTTTATAATCACCCTGAGATAACTCCTCAGGTGAGACTGCCAGATATCCATCGTCTTCAATGTTGGAAATAATCAACTCGGCAATTTCTAAATCGCGGTCTTTAAACTTCCTCTCTGCCTGTCTCATCAGATAGTCGTATAACTTATCATTCTGGGCTGGAATATTTTCCATAGGGTCAAATTCCTCTTCAATATTGCTATCATCGGTAATAGTGGAATCGCCGGTATAAAGGTCGAGGATGCCCAATTCATCTATATTTTCCTGTTTTTTGACCATCTGTGTATCTTCCAATTCAGGCTCGGGTGTAATCTCCTCAAGAAGAGGATTGGAATCAATCTCGGCCTGAATCAGTCCCTCCAGTTCAACATTGGGGAGTGCCAGAAGTTTCAGATAATAAGTCAAAGACGGTAAAAGGAAATAACGGAGTGATGTTTCCTGATAAATGGACTTATCTCTTGTCATAAATATCCTGATATATTATACTCCCCTGATGCGGAGATGTCAAGGTATATTTTTTACTCATTTAATCATGAGGAAACAAAACATCATAGTCCTCTCGTGCAGGTCATTAAGATTTAGATATCCGGATTTAGCCGCGCGAGAGCAAGGATTATGTTCAGTCTTTCTTGATTTTGTAATTATTTTGGGTAAAATACGAAAAAGAGAGGAGAACTATGACCAGGATTATAGTTTTTTTGTTGACGATGATACCTTACCCCGGTCAGCCGGACTGGGAATCCATAGACACCGATTTTTCTACGGGTGGGGCACTGGTTGATATTGACCTTGACGGCGATATTGATTTTATCACCGGTAACGGTAATGATATGGCACAGAATCCCAATCGTGTTTACTACAATCTCAATGATACACTGCCCCATATTGCCAATTGGTCTTCAGGTGACATTGGGTATAATGCCCATATCAGTCTCGGCGATATAAACTATGATGGCTACCCGGACCTGGCGGTGGCAAATTATGGCGACCCTTATGCACCCCAGTATGATAAACTTTACTACAATCAATCGGGTACATTTCAAACAATCTCGGGCTGGCATCCTTCCGACCTTGATAATTCCTTTGCCTGTGCATTCGGGGATATGGATGGAGACGGGGATTTGGACCTGGCAATTGCCTGTGGTGAATCTTATGGGGATAGTGCCCAGCGGGCAAAGGTGTATTTAAATAACAATGGTGTTATGGATACAATTCCGACCTGGCAATCGAATGTTGTTTCATATTTTTACGATGTGTCATGGGTTGATATTGATAGTGACGGCGACCTTGACCTTGGTCTTGCAAGAGACTATGGTCCAAATCTTATCTACCTGAACACCGGGGGTATGCTCGGCTCAACACCCTACTGGCAGTCAGCAAATTCATTGGGAACATTAAAGATCGCCTTTGGTGATGTGGACAATGACGGCGATCTGGATATGGTCTGTGCAAATAATGCACAACTTGGTGGGGTTAGTAATTGCGAATTATACTTGAACAATGGTGTTACACTCGCCACAACTCCGGCCTGGACAAGTGCAAATCTTAATTATTATTCCTGTGTTGCCTTGGGTGATGTGGACCAGGATGGCGATCTTGACCTTGCCGCTGGTGGCTGGTGGGAGTCGATAAAGGTCTTTGAAAATATCGGTGGAACATTTCCTCAGGTGCCCACCTGGCAATGGAGCCCGACCAATCCTTACAATCTTGTATGTGAAAATATAAGTTTTGGTGATGTGGATAATACCGAGATAAATACCATTAATGGCGAGCCCCATATCGTAACACCAACCCAGAGGGTGTTTTATCTTAATAACAGATGGATAAAAAGGATTATCCGGGTAAGGCGCCTAAGTGGTGATTTGAATCAGGATGAATACTGTTTCTCTTATATTGACGGCTGGATTTCAATAAAGAATCTAATCACTCAGATTGAAACAGTCTGGGTGGATTATACCTATTCGCGAAATCTTGATTTGATTGTCACCAACTGGGACCAGAACCACGGGAATTATCTCTTTTTGAATACATTGACTCCGGGTGTGGCTGATGTGGTAAAGGTAAATAACCTCTCATATTTTAACTTCCCCAACCCCAATAACGGAGATTTTGTAATTAATACCAACCTTTCGGAAATAGATTTAATGATTTATGACACTTCGGGCCGACTGATAAAGAAACAGACCGGGCGGATGGTGAAGATACCTAAACCAGGTATCTATTTTCTCCAGATTTATCAAAATGGCAGGCTCCTCAAGACCCAGAAATTTATCGTCGCCCGCTGAGTATTTGTAATACCGATATCGCTATTTGATTTTGAATTCAATCGTCCTTGCCACCCATACCCGGACCAACCGGTCGCGCTGTCGGGCAGGCGTAAAGATAGATTTTCGTGCCGCGGAGATTGCAGCCTCATCAAGGAGGGTGCTGCCACTTGATTTTATGACCTGAACATCAATCACCTTACCATCTATATCCACCAGCATCTGCACCACCGTCTTACCTTCAATCCCCGCCTGCAAGGCAAGGGATGGATATTCAACCTGGGGCATATAAACTGGCTGGGGTTTTATCTCTACTTTATAATAGGGTACAATTTCAATCTCCGGTCCTGATGGCTTTGTGGGAATTATATCTTCAATAAGGTCGGTGGGCGTAATTGTTGCTATACCTTCATCAGGATTAGTCGCGGGTATCACTACCTGGGGTGGTTTGGGTCGCACATCATTATCGATTGGCTCAATCTGTTTATCAATCTCGGTGGTTATCTCATTTACCATCCCGATGACCTCCTTTGTCAGTTTGTATGGTTCGGGTTCTGCATAGGGCAGGGTGAGAAAGAGGAACAGGATTATAATGATTGCACAGAGGATTCCTGCCCTTATATATATCCCATATGTCCTCTTATGGTCTCTCATTTCTGCCTCCTCAATATATATATACAATGGTTATTTAAAATTATTCCCAACGAGCGTATATGGTATATTTAAATGTTTCCGGGGTTAAGGTATGAGTTTTCTATTACACTAATCCGCAATCTATGGTATATAATATCGTCCTCTTTATCGCCCGGAAAAGTCCCAAAGGAGATTTAATGGTTAAGTTTAGATTTGGAAATAGGATAGGGTTTGAATTGCTGGTTTTGTTTGATGAAATACCTTTACAGACCTTATAGACAACACCCAATCCTGTTTCCCAACTAAAATCTTAAAACAACCAGAGAACTTGCCAATACCTAATCCAGATCTCACCATTTACACGAATTACAGAATTAGGCAATAACCCCTCAAAAACTTAAAAATTTCACCTTGCCAAAACCTCCTTCCACCACAATCACAATCTTTGACCGTAACTCTGAGATACTAAACTGCAAAATATTTTTAGACATTTCTGTTCAATTTTATCTTGCCAGAATTTATCACCCGGATAATCTGTATCTGAAGTCCGTCGGTACCCCCGTT
>JBDRWI010000025.1:0-29744 GCA_039802265.1 Caldifarciminota bacterium
CTGATGAAGAGCATACCGAAGTCCGCCTTTGGTATCAAGACCATGTAATCCAGATAGTACATTTGAAAGTTATCTAAAAATTAGGGCTGGGTGCGGGAGGTAAGAACTATTTATCTGTAGCACCCAGCTTTTATTCATCCCATTATCAATTCCATCTACAATCTTAAAATAAAATTTTTATTCAGTTCACTTTTAATTTTGACTTAACATACTCAGCGGACTGTGCTATTTTTGTTGATATTATTATTGTTCCTCAGGACCGGATTCGTCGCCAGATTGACAGGACTGAATCCCTAAATGACGAACGAATTATAATAACCAAAACGATTATCACAACCGTTGAACGATATTGTTACCCTGATTATCTCATATTGATTTTTAGGAAATATTGAATATAATCAGTAGTTAAAGGTTTAGCAAATATAAGACTTATGGTAAAGCAAAAAAGGGATAGAAGGCTAAAGAGGGCTCAAGATGGCAGGATATGGGTTTAGGTTTTGGTTTGGAGAAGAGATTAGTCTATTGGTTGTCGTTTGTTGGTTACTAAATCCGATAACTAAACCCTATCGCATTTCTAAACCGAAGCCGATGGCAAAATTCTTTCTTATACTGGTGTTAGTGAGTGCCATTTTTGCCTTCTTGCCATTTATGCCATCTCTCACTTCTTAAGCCTTTTTGAGCCATCTTACCCTTTTATTTGATATATCCGAGGAGGTTTTTATATGGGAACAAAGGGCTTCAGGAATTTTGGTTTCTTCGGCCATGCTTCGTCTGGTAAGACAACAATTGCCGATGCCATACTGTTTCTTACCGGGGCAAACACGAGATTCGGTAAGGTCTCCGACGGAACGAGTGTATTTGACATAGACCCGGATGAACAAAAAAGGGGATGCAGTTTAACCCTGGGATTGGCGACATTTGACTATCAGGATATTACCTTTAATATAATTGATACCCCGGGATATGCCGATTTTATCGGTGAGGCACTCAGTGGTCTTGAGGCCGTTGACCTGGCAATCATTGTAATTGACGCCTCAGCAGGGATTGCCGTGGGTACCGAAAGAATTTTGCAGGAGGCTGAGAAGAAGAATCTACCGGTTCTTTTTTTCATCAACAAACTCAAGAAGGAAGACACCGATTTTTATACCATTCTCAGCGAAATTCCCAAAATCACTAAAAGGAAGGTCATCCCCTTCACTCTTCCAATCGGGAGCGCTGCAAAATTTGAAGGTGTCTTGGATATTATTGGTGGAAAGTCCTTTTTTACCCAAGAGGGAAGGGTGAGCGAAGAAAAGCCATCCGATGCACTTCAGAATGAATTGACTAAATATCGCGATTTATTAATTGAGACTGCGGCGGATCTGGATGATAATCTTATGAACCGATTTGTGGAGGGAGAGACAATAACCATTGACGAGTGCCTGCCAGCAATAAAGAAGGGGATTATTGAACAAAAGGTTGCCCCCTGTCTGGGTGGTGACGCCTTAGAATTGATCGGTATAAAAAACTTGATAGATGTAATAATTAATTTCTTTCCATCACCGGAGATGCTGCCTGATATTAAATTGGACGGCAAGTCGATAAAGAGGAGTTCAGATGCCCCATTTTTAGGTTATGTCTTCAAGACCGCGGTTGAACCGCATCTCGGTGAAATCTGCTATATCAGGGTTCTGAGTGGAAAGGCCGGCTTCGGCGAAGTCGTTAATAATACTACAAAGAATATAGAAGAAAAGTTAAACCAGATTTATATCATCAAAGGGAAAGAGAAAAAAGAGACAAATCTCTTGGTCAGTGGTATGATTGCCGGGCTTGTAAAGTTGAAAGACACCCATACCGGCGATACACTAACCAAGACGGATATCAAACTTCCCCCCATAGCATTTCCGCCACCGGCAATCTCGATGGCAATAATGCCCAAGGCAAAAGGTGATGAAGAAAAGATTTCTAATGGATTAAATAAATTAAGGAGCGAAGACCCTACATTCCAGTTTACCTATGACCATGAGATTAAACAGTTGATTATCTCGGGAATAGGCGAATTGCATCTTGATGTCATCCTGGCAAGGCTTGCGCGTAAGTATAATGTAAGTGTAGAACTCGCCCGCCCTAAGATAAAATATCGCGAGACCTTCACAAAAAAGACTGAGGCACAGGGTAAATACAAAAAACAGACCGGGGGACACGGACAGTATGGCGATTGCTGGCTCAGGGTTGAACCCTTACCCCGGGGAAAGGGAATTGAATTTGCCGATGAAATCTTTGGTGGGGCAATACCATCCCGCTATATCCCATCGGTAGAGAAGGGAGTTCGCGAGGCACTGGATAAAGGTTTCCTTGCGGGCTATCCAATTACCGATGTCAAGGTTACAGTCTATGACGGTTCATATCACCCGGTAGATTCCTCAGATATTGCGTTTCAGATAGCCGCATCAATGGCAATCAGGGCCAATGCTGAAAAAGGAAATGTGGTATTGTTAGAACCGATTATGGAGGTTGAGGTATATGTACCCGAGGAATTTATGGGTGATGTAATTGGCGATTTGAATAGTAGAAGAGGAAAGATAATGGGTATGGAAGGCATAGGGAAGATTCAGGTAATAAAGGCATTGGTACCTGAGGCGGAGATGTATAAGTATTCAACAAGCCTCCGTTCAATGACTCAGGGCCGTGGATACTTTGCGATGAAGTTTCACCATTATGAGGAGGTACCGAAAGAACTCACCCAGCGAATTATAGAAGAGGCAAAACGCGAGGCAAAATGAGGCCGGTCCTGATTAAATTTGATGGGTTTGGTATCCCTTCTTATGGAACAATGCTTGTTATCTCTTTTATTGTGGCATTGTTTCTTGTGAAAAGGAGCGCAAAAAAATATGCCATTTCACCGATAATTATTGAAAACCTTGCATTCTGGATAATGGTTGGTGTAATAATTGGTGGAAGGATACTTTATGTTCTATTTCATCTCAAAGAATTTTCTGATTTTGTAAGTATCTTTGAAATCTGGAATGGTGGGATGATGTTCTTTGGTGGATTTATTGGCGCATTTCTGGCCGGTTTGCTCTATGTGCGAAAAGAGGGTTTGGATGTTTTACTCCTTGCCGATATTGTAAGCCCGGCAATTGCCCTGGGTGAGTTCTTTACCCGCATTGGTTGCTTTTTAAATGGCTGTTGCTTTGGCCGGCCTACCTCCCTGCCCTGGGGCGTGCGCTTTCCCCCTAATTCATTTGCGGATATTGCGGGTTTAGATTGCCCTTTACATCCTACCCAGCTCTATTCTTCGCTCTTTGGTCTTTTGCTTTTCCTCTTTCTCCAGCAAATGTTAAATCGGGGTTATCGGCGGGGTGGGGTCTTTTCGCTCTTTTTGATCTTCTATGGTGGATTTAGATTTGGGATTGATTTTATCCGCTATTATGAGGACCTGCCCAATTTTATCATCAATCAGGCGATTTCTCTGACGGTCGCGTTGATAGGAGTTTTCCTTTTACTCCGAACAGGTAAATCGGTAAGATAGAAAATTTTTTGCCACAAACCAACCCTCGCTATCATTCGGATAAATATGATGCTGCTCTTTACCGCTGTAAGCGAGGAACCCTTTTTGCAAACGCTCATCAGGCCTTTGGTTCTAAGTTTCAAGGGTTTGTGCCAACTGAAATTGGCCAGGAGAGGAAAAAACCCTGACCGTAGTTTATGCCAATTTCCTTTATAAATTTCAGCTCTTGCACATTTTCAATGCCTTCAGCAATAATTGTGGAATTAATTTTACGGGCAAATTCAACAAATGAGCGAGCAAGTTCCTGTCTAATCAAATTTTTATCAATGTCTCTGACCAGCGTACGGTCGTATTTCAAATAATCCGGTGTGATTTCACTTATCCTTTCCAGCGTTGAATAGCCAATTCCAACATCATCAAGGGCAATCTTTATCCCATAACTTTTGGTCCGATGAATAATCTGATGATACATAGCATAATCGGGAATGGCAAATTTTTCAGTAATCTCAATAACCAGATTATTTTTCAAATTCAGATTTACAATCTTTTGGACAAATTCATTATCAATCAATTGAGGGATCAAAATGGGTGTGATATTTATAAATAAAAATTTAAAAGGCGGTAAATTTTTGGCATTACTTATTGCCTTATCTAAGCATAGCCTTTCAACCTGAAATAGCAAATTACTCTTGGCCGCAAAGGCAAAGATTGTATCAGGGTCTTCAAAGTATGAACCTACAGGACCCCGGGCCAGTGCCTCGTAGCCGAAAAGAGAATTATCCAGGAGATTATATATCGGCTGATAGACAATGGAGATATCCTGACGCTGGATAATTTGCTGTAATTTTATATAAAGATTTCTTTCTCTTAATTTTTCTTTAAAATGAGCGGCGTATTTTAGTTCTTCAATCGTCTGATAGATGAGACGCTCAGTCCTTACCATCGGGTCAAAATATATCATTCCACAACCATAGTGAAAATCAATCCTTTCTCTGACTTCAGCATAAAGGAATTCTGCCTTCAGTTTTTGAAATTTTTCACTGAATCGTGCCAACACACTCTCCAGATATTCCCTGCCAATCTTTGCACCGCTCATTGTGCGGTTTAAAAAGACAAAAAAACCATCGCCAGCGGTTGAAGAGATGGTAACCAAGGCGGTGCGGGGAATTAACCTACCTATTTCTCCGAGGACACAGATTGTAAACTGTTTGACCAGTTCATCATATATCTCCCAGCCAAAGATTGGCTCAATTCTGGGTTCATCACCAACCGCTAAATAAATTACACCGATGGTCCTCTCCTCTTCAACAATTTTTTTTAACTCATCAAAGACAGCATAAAGAGTGGGCAAGCCGCTTGCGCGGTCATATAGTGAGGCACGAAACTTATACCATTCCGCCTGAATTCTTTGAAATTCCCCGTGCATTATTTAGTTTGCTCCAGATATTTAAATAACTGCTGAATACGCTGTAGCAACTGGTCGGCGGTAAACGGCTTGCAGATATAATCAACCGCGCCTTCTTTCAAACCGATAACCTTGTCCTGGGCATCAACCCGGGCAGTTAACATCGCCACCGGGATATTTTTCAAAGCCTCGCTTGTCCGCATCATCTTTATCATCTGCCAGCCATCAATCCCGGGGAGCATGATATCTAATAATAAAAGGTCAATCTTATGGCTATTTAATATCGCCAGCCCCTCATTTACATCGTGGGCAGTAAAGACTGTATAACCGGCATCCTTTAATACCCTGCCCACAAAATCAAGGATGTCTTCCTCATCATCGACTATCAGAATATTTTTTGACATTTTCTACCTCCTGGGGAATGATGAATTTTAAAATTACCAATCCCTTCTGGTTTTCAGCCCAGATTCTACCTTGATGTGCCTCAATAATATTTCGCGCAATGGCAAGTCCAAGACCGAATCCGCCATACCTTCTGGCGGTTCCGGTGTCAACCTGATAAAAAGGCTCAAAAATTTTTTTGAGTTTAGAGCGGGGAATCTCGTCACTCTGATTGCTGATGATAAACTGGAAGTATCTTGTGTCCTTTTCGGTGTAGTTAAGAGTGGATATTTTAACTTCACCACCTATCTGGGAAAATTTTACTGCATTGGCAATCAAATTTTCAAAGACTGTACGGAGATGTTCCTTATCTGCGAACAATTCCAGGGTCTTAAAATCAAAATTTAATTTGAGATTTTTATTTTTAATGTCCGGGGCAAAGTCAACAACAATGGAATCAATTATCTCCTTAACTGAAAACCGCCGGGGCGATAATTTAATACCTTCCAGAGAAAACCTGGATAGTTGAATCAGTGAGTGGATTTCCTTATTTAACCGCTCCATATTTCTCCTGATGACTTCGAGGCCATGTAGCTGCTCCGGATTTAATGTGCCGAGTTTCTGTTTAAGCAAATAATCAATGTAGCCCATTGAGGCAGTAAGGGGTGTTCTCAACTCGTGTGAGAAATTGGCAAGAAATTGAGTCTTCTGTTCATCCCTTTTCTTTAACTCATTCACGAGATTTTTAAGTTCCCGCACATCTTTTCTAATCTCTTCAGTCATAAGATTGAATGTCTTTGCCAGTTCTTCAAATTCATCACCGGTTTTGATTGAAACAATTCTTGAGAAGTCACCTTTGGCTATTTCCCTTGCTGCATCTTGCAGGACACGGAGGTGTACGGTGATTCGGTTGGCAAAGATGGTCACAATTATTGACCCCAAAATGATGAAACACACTGCGATGAGAATACTGTTTTTAATTGCCTCACCAATGCTTGTGGAAAGGCGTTCGAGCGAGAAGTAATATATGATAGAAACACTGTGGACACCATATTCATCAAGATAGGGCGAGATTATCGTCAGGTCCTTTCCAACTTTTTCTTTTATTTCCAGTTTCTTAATATTTTTAGTAATAAAAGAGTCTGTCTCCGTTTGTAAATTCAGAGTAACGATCGGAAATTTGTTCTGTTCGAACTCCTTTGAACTGTAGTAGATATTACCCGACGGGTCAATAATCTTTATTTCCTTTAAGTCGGGATTCAATTTGGTTTGATAGATGATTATCTCACGGAATTTAAAAAAAGCCGATTTATAATAGCGCACAAAGGCATCACCGATTTTGTCGGTTGTCAATATCACATAATTTGTGGCATTACCAATGATGTCGTGTTTCAATTCCTTCACTCGATTTAAAATGTGAACGATTGTAATGGTGGTGATAAGCACGATAATAGAAAAATTCGTAAGAATATAAACTTTATTTCTGAAGGTGAGTTTCATTTATATTCAATTTCTGCAAGACGAATCTGCTGGTCCAAACGGGGATGCCATTTTATGTTTCTACTCACTCCATAAACACGCGGCTCCCAGACGACCGGAATTGAAGGTAAGTCCGCAAGCAGTTGTTTTTGAATTTCTCTTATATACCTAAGGCGCGTATCAGGGTCCGGGGTCTTAATTACTTTATTGATGAGTGAGTCTACCATATAATTTGAATAGCCATTTAGATTCATTAAACCCATCCCCTTCTCCGGGCAATGGGAATGAAAGGAATTTATAATTGTGGAGTTAAAACCGTCAAGTGAGGTATTGATATAAGATATTAAGTAGCAATCAAGGGTCCCTTCCTCAATGCCTTTCCAGTATTCCTCAGAACTGAGCGCAAGCTCATAGACCCCAATCCCTATGTCTCTTAAATTTTTCGCAATAAACTTACCTACCGCTTCCACGCTCTGGGCATAGGCAAATTTGATGCTTATCTTCGGAATAAGATTTTTGATAAGTTTTTGCGCTTCAGTGGGATTATAGAAAAGAGGAGGAAAATCTACTGCATAACCAATAAATCCCATAGGTATGTACTGATTTGCTGGTAATGCATTATTTTTGTATAATTCACGAACGAGCCCGGCGCGGTCAATTGCCAGATTTAGCGCCTGACGAAATTGTAAGATATTAAAAGGAAATTTGTTGAGGTTGTACTCTAATTGCCTTGCTACTACACTCGGGGCAAGTAAGATTTTAAGGGAATCCCCAAGGGACTGTATCACCTCAAGGGGTAGGCCATAGGCAATGTCTGCCTGATTATTTTTGATTAGTCTGATTCTTTCAGAAAGTTCGGGTACGAATTTAAAAATTCCCTTTTTTATCTTGGGTGCTTTGTCCCAGTAATCTTGATTTACCGCACAGACAATTGAGTCCCTATAAATATTTAGAACCCGGTAAGGTCCAGAGCCGGTGGGTTTATTTTCAAAGTCACTGAAATTATCCGGGACGATAGCCAGATTGGTGAGGTGATTCATTAAATAGTAATAGGGAAATCTTGTTTTAATCAGAATGGTTCCGTTTGAGCCAGTCACTGTATCAACAATCATTCGGAGGTCTTTCATCTCTGAACCCGGAAGTTTGAAGACCCGATATAAAGAATAGATAACATCCTGCTCGGTCAGTGGTTTTTGGTTATGAAATTTTACCCCTTTTCTCAATGCTATCTCCCAGGTTAGACTGTCAAGCATTGTCCAGTTTTCAGCCAGTTTTGGAACTAATTTGAGGTGGGGGTCATAGTCAACCAGACATTCATAGACATTGCATAAGATTGAAAGGGTAACGATTTCACTCCTTAGATGCGGGTCAAGGGTGCGCGGAGGACGGTCATAGAGGATAATAACCGAATCATGTTTTTGCGGGGCACAGGTGATTACAGACAAAGAGACAAAGAGACAGAGAGGCCGAAAGCCAAAGGAAAAAAATCGAACAATTTTGGTTAAATGGTTAAACAAAAGCATCTTCTCAACCCAAATCCTTAAACTATTTTTCATCATCAACGAAGTTTAATCTCTTTCACAATAATTTGCTCATCAAGTCTTGGATTCCAGTCAATGCGCCTGGATATTCCATAAATCTCTTTTTCCCAGACAATTGGAATTTTGGGTAAATCTGAGAGGATAATCCCCTGTGCTTCAATCAAAAGTTGGGTTGTCCTCTTCAGGTCAGGAATTCTCATCATCTCTTCAATCAAACTATCCACTTTGCGATTCGAATATCCCGTGCGATTTTGCATACCCAGACCGGTTTGCGGCTGGTGGGTATGGAACGAACTCTTCATCGTAGTAACCCCTTCATTGGAGGTTGGGACTGAACCGATGAGATAAAAATCGGATGAATGACTTTCAATCTTCTGCCAGAAATTTTCGGCTGGTAATGGATTAACCTTTATCTTCAATCCAACCCGGGTAAGGTCATCGGTTATCGCCCGTCCGATGAATTCTCGGACCTGGGCGAAGTCAAATTCAATTTCAGGTAGCGGCTCTAAACTCTTTATAATTTTTCGTGCACTATCAGGATTGTAGGTGAATGAAGGAAGGGCGAAGTCAAAGCCAAAAAGTCCCTGAGAAATGAACTGATTGGCGGGCGTTGCATATCCCAGGTAGACTTCCCTAACCAGTCTTTCCCTATTTAGGGCAAGGTTAATTGCCTGACGAAATTCCTTTCTGTTGAAAGGAAATCTATTTAAATTCATCTCTAAATATCTTGTTGCTACACCTTCTGTAGCAATTACCCGGCCGGCGTCTTTCAACTCTTGTAGCATATCAAGTGGTATAAAGGTAATGATATCGGCAAGATTGTTTTTTAAGAGTGCAATGCGCTGTTGTGCCTGGGGTACAAAACTGAATCGGACCACTTTTATGGGTATATCCTTCTCCCGGTATCCTTGAAAATATCTCAGAGTTATTCCGTTTGAATCATTTTTAAAATAATAATAAGCACCGGTACCACAGGGGGGAGCAGTCTGGGGGTCAAAATTTTCCGGAACGATGAATACAGCTGAGAGGTCATAAAGTAAAAGGGCATATGGTTTTTTCAATTTTATGACCAACTTGAGACTATCTTCAATTAGTATAGTATCAAGATAATCACGAAAGTATGCATATTCTGATTCTGGCAATTTTATTGTTCGATACAGTGAATAGTGTACATCGCGGGTCGTTAATTCTTTATGATTATGAAACTCCACATTCGGACGCAGATAAAATCGCATAGCGAGGCTATCAATATTCTCCCAGTAGTCAGCAAGGCAGGGGGTCATCTTCATATTGGCGTCAAAGGCAATCAGGGTTTCATAGATATTTCCTAAAATAGAAATTGTTACAATCTCCCGTCTTAAGTGAGGGTCAAGATTCAAGGGTGGTGCGTCATAGACAATGGTTATAGCCTCCTCCTTTGGCGCACATGTTAATAGACCAGTGACAAAAAGACTGAAGGATAGGGCGATAAATAGAAACGGTTTGGTTATTGGGATAGGGTTGAGATGCTTGTCTTTTTTAAACATTTGAATAATTACATTTAACCAAATCAAATTTTCAACCTTAAACTATTCTTTCCCGGTATTCTAATTCCAACCTTCATAATACTACTCTTTATCCATCGGTATTTTTATCTTATTTCTTCTGGCAAATTCAATTGCCTCCTTATATCCGGCATCATAATGCCGGACAATGCCGATTCCCGGGTCATTGGTTAAGACCCTTTCAATCCTTTTATCCATCATTTCCGTCCCATCACAGACCAGGACCTGCCCCGCATGTATAGAATAGCCAATTCCCACACCACCACCGTGGTGAACCGAAACCCAGGAGGCGCCCGAGGCAGTATTCAGCAGGGCGTTTAAAATCGGCCAGTCGGCAATTGCATCAGAACCATCAAGCATACCTTCGGTCTCACGGTAGGGCGATGCGACCGAGCCACAATCCAGGTGGTCGCGACCGATGACAATTGGCGCACTGAGTTTCTTATTCCGAACCAGGCGATTAATCTCCAGTCCAAATCGGTCTCTTTCTCCATAACCGAGCCACATAATTCGGGCTGGAAGACCCTGAAAAGGAATCTTTTTCTGTGCCAGTTCAATCCAGCGTCTTATAGATGGGTCTTCACCGAACATTTCAAGAACTTTGTTATCTAAAAGATAGATGTCATCTTTTTCACCGGATAGCGCTGCCCAGCGGAATGGTCCTTTGCCCTCACAGAATAATGGTCTGATATATTCCGGAACAAAGCCCGGAATCTTGAAGGGGTCACTAACCCCGGCCCTCTTCGCCTGACCCCGGATATTATTACCATAATCAAAGGCAATCGCCCCCTTTTTTTGCATCTCCAGCATTGCCTCCATATGGCGGGCGATCGACTCCAGAGACCTTTTCTTATATTCCTCGGGATTGCTCTTACGGAGCGCCAATGCCTCATCAAGGCTCATACCCCCAGGCACATACCCATTCAATTCATCATGGGCAGAAGTCTGGTCTGTCAGGACGTCCGGTATAACATTTCTCTTAACAAGTTCTGGTTCAACATCCGCACAATTTCCCACAAGCCCGACTGAGCGTGGAATCTTCTTTTTAACCGCCTCAAATACCAGGCGTAATGCCTCATCAAGGTCATAAACGATCATGTCACAAAATCCCTGTTTTAACCTCCGCTCAATCCTTTTTGGGTCAATCTCAATATCAAGTATCACACCTTCATTCATTGTAACCGCAAGGGGCTGGGCACCGCTCATACCACCCATACCACCAGTCAAGACCCATTTGCCTTTCAATGTTCCACCAAAATGTCTCCTTGCACAGGCAGCAAAGGTTTCATAGGTTCCCTGAATGATTCCCTGGGTTCCAATATAAATCCAACTCCCGGCAGTCATCTGTCCGTACATTATTAAACCGAGCATCTCCAGTTTTCTAAAATAATCCCAGTTTGCCCAGGCAGGAACCAATAGAGAATTGGCAATCAATACCCTCGGTGCATATTCAAATGTTTTAAAGATACCTACGGGCTTTCCGGACTGAATGAGCAACGTCTCGTCGTTTTCTAAATTCTTTAATGATTCTACAATTTTATTGTAGCATTCCCAGTTCCTTGCCGCCTTACCGCATCCGCCGTAGACAATCAATTCTTCGGGTCTTTCAGCGACATCCGGATCAAGGTTATTCTGGAGCATCCTCAAGGCACCTTCCTGTTGCCAGGATTTACAGCTGATTTTATTACCACGATGGGCAGTTATGGGTCTATAAACAAATTCCCTCAACTTCATGGTTTTTCTCATCAAACCTCCCAATATATGGGTAAAAAAGGCTTAAGAGGCTCACCCCTGAGCCAAATTTATTTTTTTATCACCTCTTCCCCACTCCATAAATCTTATACAATTTTACACCAAAAAACCTAACTGTCAATAGCGAGATTTCGCGCTATGTTTCTCTGATTTCCTTTTCTTTCTTTTTTAAAATCTCGTCCACTTTTTTAATATATTCATCGGTCATCTTCTGGATTGTATCCTGCAATTTGAATGAATCATCTTCTGAAATCTTTTTATCTTTTTCCAGTTTTTTTATTTCATTATTTGCTTCCCGTCTTATATTTCTGATGGCAATCTTACACTCTTCACCCAGTTTTTGATTCAATTTTATCAACTCCTCACGCCGCTCGGTAGTCAGGGGGGGTAATGGCAATCTAATCACATTACCATCATTATTGGGAACGAGTCCTAAACCAGCCTTATTGATTGCCTTTTCAATTGCTTGCAGTGCCTGTTTATCCCAGGGTTGAACTACAATCAATCTTGGTTCTGGAATGGTAATGCTTGCCACCTGATTTAAAGGCAGAAGGCTACCGTAGTATTCAACTTTTATTCCGTCAAGTAATGCCGGAGATGCCCTTCCGGTTCGAACCTTAGCCAGTTCTCCCGACAAAAGATTTAATGACTTTTCCATCTTTGTCTTTGTCTCGGTTTTAATTTTTTCAATCATAAAACCTCCCCGAATAAATCAAAAATGGACAATATTGGGCAGCGGCGCCTCATCTTTTCTTTTTTAGCCATAAACGGATTTATGTGATGAGGGTTCCGATTCTTTCCCCGGCGATGATTTTCTTAAGTGGATATTTCATAAGGTTATAGACACAAATTGGAATATTGGCCTCTTTACAGATGTTAAATGCTGATGCATCCATTACCTTTAAATTCTTATCAATCACCTCCTGGAATTTTATCCGGTGATAAAATCGGACATTTTTTGTTTTAAAGGGGTCATCCGAAAAGACACCCTCAACCTTCGTTCCTTTGATGAGCAGGTCCGCATTCATTTCACAGGCCTTTATTGCGGCTGCGGTGTCAGTGGTGAAAAGGGGGCTGCCGGTACCACCAACAAATATCATCACCGCTCCCCGGTCATAGAGGATTTTATCTTCCAATAAGTTGAAACGGGGAACAACTCCTTTTACTTCAAGATTGCTGCGCAGATAGACATCAACCTTTCTCTCCTTTAAAAGCGAAGATAGAATTATACCATTGATTATGGTTCCCACCATTCCACATAAATCGGCATCTATGCGATTGAACCAATCTGTGATATTCCCCCTTATGATGTTTCCGCCTCCAATGACAATGCCGATTTTCAAACCTAATTTATAAACCGAGATAATTTCCTGGGAGAGATATTTAAAGACCTCAGAATCCAAACCTTCTTTTTCTCCCCCCAGCACCTCCCCGGATATTTTGAGGATAACTCGGTTATATTTAAATCCCATCTTTCTACTCGCCAAGACGAAAGCGGACAAATCTTCTAATTACGATATTCTCACCAAATTTGGCGATTTGCTCCTTTAAGTAATCACCAACGGTCTTTTCGGGAATCTTCACAAAAGGCTGTTCTAAAAGGCAGACTGCATTATAAAACTTTTCCATCTTGCCTTCAATAATCTTTTCAATTATCTGGGGTGGTTTTTTTAAATCCTGTATCTGACTCCGATAAATCTCTTTTTCTCGCTCCACAACATCCTGGGGAAGTTCCTCACGATTAACCACAAGTGGTTCACTGGCGGCGATCTGTAGGGCAATATCCCGAACAAATCTTCTGAATTCCTGATTGCGGGCAACAAAATCAGTTTCACAGTTCACTTCAACGAGCACACCCAATCGATCGCCGGGGTGGATGTAGGCATCAATTATACCTTCTTTGGTTATCCTTCCCGACCGCTTTGCGGCAAGAGCCAGTCCCTTCTTTCTTAAAAGGTCAATGGCCTTCTCAATATCTCCATTTGTCTGTGCCAGCGCATCCTTACAATCTACAATTCCGGCACCGGTTCGTTCTCTCAATTCCCGGATTTTTTCCATTTCCATTTTATACCTCCTTTCTACTCGGTCTCAAATCCTTTTCTGCCTTCGATAACCGCATCGGCAATGATTTTGCTGACAAGACCGATTGCTCTGATTGAATCGTCGTTGCCGGGTATGGGATATGTAACACCGGTTGGGTCAACATTTGTATCAACAATTGCCACTACCGGAATATTCATCTTCTGTGCCTCACGCAGGGCAGTTTCGTCTTTAATAACATCAACAATGTAGAGCAAGCCGGGCAACCTATCCATCTCTTTTATCCCTTCAAAATATTTTAAGAGTTTACTGTACTCCCTTTCGGCAATGGAGAGTTCTTTTTTGGGCAGCATTGCCCAGCGTCCATCTTCCTTCATCTGTTCCAGTTCACGAAGTCTTTGGACCCTCGTATAAAGGACATCGAAATTTGTCAACAGTCCACCCAGCCATCGTTCAGTAATATAAAATGCATGACACCTCAATGCCTCTTCCTTTATTACATCCTTTGCCTGTTTCTTGGTGCCGACGAATAAAATCCCCTTACCCTGCTCAGCAATTCTCACCGTCGCTTCGTATGCCCTCTTTAGAGCCTCCTGGGTCTGTCTCAAATCTATGATATGAACTCCATTTCTCTTGCCAAAGATATACCTCGCCATTTTGGGATTCCACCGTCTTGTCCGGTGGCCAAAATGAATGCCGGTAGAGATTAAATCTTCAATTGTCACTATTTCCAACTTACCTCCTTATAACCATCAACGTTTAGAAAACTGGAATCGTTTCCGTCGTTTTGCCAGACCATATTTCATTCGCTCCTTCTCCCTGGGGTCGCGCTTCAATAGCCCCGCGCTCTTCAATGTCGGCTTTAATTCGGGATTGATATTGATCAGGGCACGGGCAATACCCAAACTTAACGCGCCCGCCTGTCCAGCAATCCCTCCTCCGATCACCTTTGCCTGTATGTCATAATTCCCTTTGACACCAGCGGTGACAAGGGGCAGATTGACGATATCCACGAGGTCCTTACGGCAGAAATATTTAAGAGGGTCTCTGCCATTAACAGTTATTATCCCCTTACCCGGAGAAATTTTTACCTTGGCAACCGCCCTCTTTCTTGAACCCACAATTATTGCACCCATCTATAATCCCCCTTTCTTATATCTCAATCAACTCTGGTACCTGCGCCTTGTGGGGATGTTCCTCGCCGAGATAGAGCTTCAGTCTCTTCAACCTCTTAGCCCTTAATTTATTGTCGGGTAGCATCCCGCGCACTGCGTGATAGAGAACCTTCTTGGGATTCTTTTCTAACAAAAGTTTCAAGTTTATCTTTTTCAATCCACCCGGATAGAAGGAATGGTGATAATAAATCTTATCGGTCATTTTTTTGCCAGTTACTCTGAACTTATCGGCATTCAGAACGACCACAAAATCGCCACAATCTATATTCGGAGAATACTGGGGCTTATCCTTGCCCATCAAAATCCGTGCAATCCTTGTCGCCATTCTGCCTAAAATCTTATCCCGAGCATCAACCAGGTACCACTTTCTTTTAATCTCTGCCTTGTTCAAAATCTTTGTTTTCATAATATATATTATATAAAAAATTAGCCCGAAGTCAACCCATCGGTTAACTTCTTCCTCTTTCCTTTGCTGGCACAGAAAGTTCGGGATTTCAGGGCTTTACTCTCCAATGAGTTGGAGGGTAAGGCGAGTAAGAAAGTGCCTTGAACAAAAGCACAGGTAAAGATTTAATTCAATTTTCAGCGCCGGAAGAGGTATTGAATTTTCAAGAAAATCTGGGATTTAGTATGCTCATATCCTCCAATATCAAGAGGCGTTTCATTATTAAAATTGTGATTGGCGCCAAGATAAAAAAGGGTTAAGGGCGTGGGTGTGAATGAAAATAAAGGGGCAATGAGTAGATTCTTGTTGCTGGAGTTGTATTGTCCGATAACACGGAAACTCATAAAACGGGTAAATGTATAAGAAAAATTCAATTCATAGGTCTTCTGGTTATATATCCACTCACCAAATTCTTCAGCCCAGAAGAGATACCAGTTATATTTTAATCTGGCTGACAATGGACCAAAATTATAATCAAACCAGAAATCGGGATATAGACTATAGCCCAGACTTAATGGTGTAGAATAGTAGTTTATTGAGCGACCATAGTTCAGAAACATACCTACTGACAGGGATTTTAGGGTATAACTTGATAAACTTGCACTATAAGGCCACATATCATTAAACCACATATCACGATAGAATTTATCACTCAATTGATAGATAAACCGAGTGTTGATTAAATATTTAAATTGAAGGGTTATACCACAACTCCGACTGAGACCGGTTTTTATTCCAAAGTATCTATGTGCCCTTTCAAATTGCAATTCTGGAGTAACCGATTCAATAAAATATTTTTTTATTATCCACGGAAAATCCATATTTTGTCCAGTCATTATAGTTAATAAAACCAAGGTCTGCCCGAAATTCTGGAGAGAGGGCTTTGAAATAACCATTGAAATTGAGATATTTTCTTTTATGGAAATACTCTATTAGCATCCCATTCCCCGTAAACTCTTCCCCATCAAATCTTGCAGTCCGACCATTGAATTCTATTCCATAACCATTAAACAACAATGTATCAAATGGCTCTTTTGTCCAGGTCAATATCCCCTGAAATTTTACAGTGTTTTCTTTCAAAAATCCAAATGCACCATCAAGACCAAATGTCCGATTAAAACCACCTTCTACTATCTCTCTGTCCGTGCTTAAAAGCCCAAAATAAGTATCTTCAAGCAGGGTCTTCTTCAATCTTAAGATATTATTTGAACTCATTTTATCACTACCAATACTGAAACTCCGCTCCGTAAAGGGAAGAATAAATGGTGTATGGCGGTCAAGGCCAAAGATATAACCCATTGAATAGTCCTTAATGCTACCGGTATATTTAACTACAACAAATGGGTCATTTATCATCCTTGTATAAAAAACCTCAAACGGCGTCTCAAAGAATGTTTTTCTTTCGGTAAAGAACGGTCGCTTCTCTTCATAATAAAGGGCAGATGTGGTATTGACATCAATCTGCGGAACATTGGTCTCAATCTGAGAGAAGTCAGGTAAAATAGCAAAATCAAGGATATTATCATAATTGAAGTAGTATTTACCGCCAAATCCAAGTCGCAGATTAGGATCGGTCAGTGTGTCAATGGTCAAACCACTGGTTAAATACGGCAGGAACTCAATCCTTTCAGGCTTTGCAATCCGGTCATTTATATGCATCCGGGCAAAGTATTTTGTACTGAGTTCATCGCGCACTTTAGGTGATAAGTGATACACGTTATAGAACTCAATTGCTAGTATCCGCCCAAAATCCGCCCGCCAAGTATCTATATAATTTGAATAAAACCTGAGACTCTAAAATGGAATCTGGACCTCTACAGTCCAACAGGTATCTAAAATCTTTGCATCCGCATACCAGATGAAATCATCAAGGAGTTCGCTCTCAGAGAGAAGTCCTGGGGTAATTTCAACAGTGTAGTGAACGAGGCTACGAATCCCTTTTGGCGTTACCCAGAATAGGTACTTATCGGTCTTGGTGGTAGATGGGTTGATGACTATCTCTATCCGGTCATCCTCAAGCATCTCTTTGGAAACACCGTGCTTTTTAGCGTTTGCTCGGATTTTGTTCATCTCGTGCTCTACACATATAAAACCGAAATATAAATTTCTATCGTCATAACCCACAAAGACAATCGTCTTTTTTTTGTGCAATCTTACCATATTCAGGGTCATTTACAATGTAATCTCGGAAATCCTTATCTATCCTTGTTGCCTCCTTCCAGCAGGGGTCATTTAAATAACCATCAATCACCGGTGGCTTTGTAATCCTATTTGCCTTGAACTCATAAGGGACAAAACCGAAGGTAAGATTGATTCCACAGAATGTGCTTATTAAATAAATTAATTTCTTCATACTACATAATTTCAATATCTTTTTAAAGCCAAATGCCTTACGGTTTTCTGCAAGGCTAAACATTGCCTTCCTAACATTTTTCTGGCATATTTTCAAAAATTTTCGAAGCGAAGACCTTTAAGGATTGGCTCTTTTTCGATCTCTGCCCAATTTTTCTTTAATTTCTGACTCTAAAAACCCTATCAATTCTTTAAAACCCTGTCCGGTCTTTGCGGAAACCTCAAAGACTATCGCCTTAGGATTCTTATCCATTATATTCTTCCTTGCCTTTTTAATTTTAAAATCTAAGTAGGAAAGGAGGTCGGTCTTATTGATAATGACGACTTTTGCCAGATGGAATAATAACGGATACTTTATTGGTTTATCATCCCCTTCTGGAGTTGATAAAATAGCAATCTTATAATCCTCACCGATATCAAATTCTGCAGGGCAGACGAGATTCCCGACATTTTCTATTAATATCAAATCGTAGGGCTTTTTAATTTGGGGTATTGCCTGGGCGGTCATAAAGGCATCAAGATGGCACTCGGTTAATGTATTTATCTGAATCGTATCAACCTTTAGTTTACTCAATCTTTCACTGTCAATTGAGCCCTTAATATCACCTTCAATAACTAAAATTTTATATCTTGGTTTCAATTTCTTTACTATCTGCTCAATTACTGAGGTCTTCCCCGAACCTGGAGAGCCAATTATATTCAAAACCAAACTCTTTGTTTTATCAAAGAACTTCCGATTTTCTTTTGCCCGCTGTTGATTTGAAACCAGAACTGGTTTTAGAACATTGATTTTCATATTCCTCCTTATTAAATTCGTCATTCCCCTTCTATTGATTCTACATAAAACTCTCTCCCCGATATTATTTCAAGTTCTATGTTACCACATTGGGGACAGATAAAAATTGGCTCGAGTATTTCATCTTCATATTGACAATTGTAGCACCGAATTCTAATCGGAATTTCTGAAAATTCAATTCGTGCCGATTCGCATCGGGTTGAAACCTTAAGGTAATCAAAATAGAAATTTATCGCCGCGGGCGAAAAACCGGTAAACTTTCCCAATTTTAACTTTATTAAACGAATTGAACTAATTCCGTGTTTTTCCGCCTCCTGATTGCATAGTTCAACCAGCGATTTGGTTACGCTATATTCATGCATACTACAAATTACCCAAAGAAATAAAATAAGAACGGCACAAAGGCGATTGTTCTATTTAATGATTGCAAGTTTATAAATCCCTTTACCTGCGGTAGAATTTACGAATACAAAGTATAATCCATTACTAATATTCTCGGGAATTTCCCAGAAAATTTCACCAAACTCATTGGGTTGGAGTCCTTTTTCTAAAGCGCGTCCACTTATTGAATAGATATTAACCGTTGCATCCTGAGGTATCTTTTTAATATTGACCCGCCTGCCGGCTATTGCTGGATTTGGATAGATAACAACACTATCCAGAGAATTGGGACTATCGGCTTCAATTGATAATTTTAATAAGCCAGTCTCACCGCCCAACCAGAAACAATTTCTCAGAGAGTCAAATTCAAACCCCTGAATCTGAATGACCTCGCTGGAAACCGGTAAGAATTCAATATCTATGCCCAAGGTATTATATTCCCAACCTTGATGAAACCTATAAATCGGGTCATAGTAATAAATTCCGCTACGGGTCATCATCCAGACCCTTCCTACATTATCCATTTCCACATCAAATACCTCACCACTTGAAAAATTTCTTATGCCGGTAAAGCTATTTTTGTCATAGATGCTCAACCCACTCTCATTGGCAATATATAAAATGTCATTTTTATCCAGCACACATCCCCAGGCATACTTTGAGATAAGACCATCGGATTCACCAAATTTGAAACTCTCGTCATCGCCACGATCATATATGGTACCTTTTGTATCTATCAGCAGTAATCCGCCTTCAGCCCCGGTGACTGTACTGTAAACCCGACCCTCGGAATCAATCGCCAGTTCTACCTCAAAACCGGGTGTCCGCTCACCAATGAAGGTGGGGTGACTGAGCGTAGAATCAATGACCCAGATTTTATCTGATGGTCCAGCCAGAGAAAGGTAGAGGTTGTTGTGCAAATCAAATTCTATATCCCAGATTGCAACTGTGCTATCCATACCCTTATATCCTTTGCGCAGAAAATAGAGCTCCTTGGTAATAGGATTTAAGGCGAGTGCCTGAACCGTGTCTAATGGACCGAATGAATTTATACCAAACCAGACCCGACCATCGCGCGATATTGCACAGCGATGGATATGATTTGAAGGAAGGATTGAGTCCTTGGTATAATTTATCCAGAAGCCATTATCCGTAAGCCAGGCAAAGCCCTTTGACTCAATTGAGCGACGGCCCAGGGCAACAAAAACACCATACTGGTTTGCACTTATATCACAGATGTGATTTGAACCGAGACAATTATCCTTTTTTGAATTCCAGCGGTGATTTATTGTATCAAAAAAACCGATGCCATCACCAAAATAGTCATTACTGTAGCGATTGCCCAGGGCGCAGACAAATACTCCGTTTATGTTTTCCACATCGTTTATCTCGGTTCGGTAAGGTAGATTCTCCTTTATAATCTGCAGACTTCCTTGAAATAAGATGCCAAACTGATTTGTAGTATCAAGTGCCAGTAAGAGTGAATCACCAGCCGCGTCGATGTCTTTAACAAAATATCCTGAGAGAATAGTATCAAAGTGGTCGCCGACGAATTGGTTAATTCCAAATTTTGTTGCGACAAAGATATTTGTATCAAAAACGAAAATTTTATTGATGTAATTATCCAAAAGCCCCTGTGCTATTGTGTAATTTGAATAAACCAGAAAATCCTTTGAAAATCGGGTTACGCCGTCTGTGGTTCCGATCCAGAAATCGCTATCAGCCCCGATGGTTGTAATGTTATTTGAGATTAGACCGTTTGTATCATATATCTTCTGAATTAAATCATCGCTAAAGTTGTCGCTGGTCCCGCGTGTATCAATTAGGAGGAGTCCGCTTTCCGTTCCAACCAGAATAGTATCTTTAAGGCAGAATATTGTATGGACTCTGGAACAGGGTAAACAATTTACCGGATAAACATTAATTCGGTTGAATTCTTTATTTATCTGTGCCAGTCCGAGGTCATTTCCAACCCAGACAAACCCTGCACTATCCAGCGCAATACAATTCTGTCGATTCTTCTGCAGTCCATCACTATTGGTTAATACCGCAAATTCATCTCTTTTGTAGTTATATCTTACGACCCCTCCATTGGTGGCACCATAGATGAGCGAATCTATGCTTGTAATTGCATAGTAATAATTATGATTTGTATAATAGAATGGTTTGAATGAAAAATTGAAGATAAGAATACACAAGAGGGTATTCATACCCGGAGCCAGTTTCTCTTTAAGAGCGACATAAATCTCAGTTTCCAGACAAGCCAGAATGCCTCCCAAATGATACGCTTTGACATCTTTGATGTACCAGCCCTTCTTTCAACAAAGATAATCGGGATTTCTTTCAGCGAAAGCCCGGCGCGATAGACTGCATAGACACTCTGGATTTGAAAACCATAGCCGTCAACCCGAAACTTCTGCCAGTTAACGGACTCCAGTGCCCTCCGGGAGTAGCATTTGAAGCCACTGGTTAAATCCTTTACGGGAACTCCTGTGACCATCCGGGCAAAGATGCAGGCGAAATAAGATAATAAGAGCCTCTTCATTGGCCAGTTTACAACACTCACCCCGTTGATGTAGCGGGACCCGATGACCAGATCAAAACGGTCAATGAGCTCTATGAAACGGGGCAGGTCATTTGGGTCGTGAGAGAAATCGGCATCCATTTCAAAGACAAAATCATAATTATTTTTTAAGGCATAACCAAAACCCAGAATATAGGCGGTCCCCAGTCCTAACTTCTTTGGCCTTTTTATCAGATGAATCCTTGGTTCCTCTTTAATACATTCTTCAACAATTTTAGCGGTGTTGTCCGGAGAGTTGTCATCAATAATGAGAATATCAAGTTGCCTGGATACCGCAAAGATTTTCTGAATGATATTTTTTATATTCTCTGCCTCATTGTAGGTAGGGATGATGACCAGACCCTTTTTTTTCATAACATTTTATTATATTTCAAAATTGGATTGTGTCAATAATTTAGCGAGAACCGAGCATTGACTTATTACTTTAAATTATGTATAATATTTTATGATCAAAAAGGTAATTAAAAGAGACGGATCAATCACTGATTTCAACCCCGAAAAAATCTACAAGGCAATTGAGCGCGCACTTGTAGCAACCAATGAAGACCCGACACTCGCCAAAAAAATCGGCGATGAGGTAATTGCCCAATTGGAAGCAAAATTTGGAATGCTTAAACCACATATTGAAGATATTCAGGATATTATTGAACAATGTCTTATTAATAATCATAAATTTAATACCGCCCGGGCATATATAATTTATCGTCAGTTAAGGGCAGAACTGCGTGAGAAAAAAGAAGTCATGGGCATTAAAGATTCACTCAAACTTTCATTGAACAGTTTAAGGATTCTAAATGAAAGGTATCTATTGCGTGATAATACCGGCAGAATAACGGAGACACCTCAGGAACTGTTTAGAAGGGTAGCAAAGGCAATTGCCCAGGTGGATTCAAATTATAAAGAAGATGTCAATGCAACCGAAGAGGGCTTTTACAAAATTATGTCCAATCTTGAATTCTTACCAAATTCACCGACCCTGATGAATGCCGGAACCGAACTCGGACAGTTATCGGCGTGTTTTGTCCTGCCCATTGATGATTCGTTGACCAGTATCTTTGAGGCACTGAAAAGCACTGCCCTGATTCATCAGTCAGGTGGAGGGACCGGATTTTCGTTTTCCCGGATAAGGCCTAATGGTGACCGTGTAAGGTCCACCATGGGGATTGCCTCGGGTCCAATTTCCTTTATGAAGATATTTGATGGCGCCACCGAGGTGATAAAGCAGGGTGGAAAAAGGCGCGGGGCAAATATGGGGGTCCTGAGGGTAGACCATCCGGATATCATAGATTTCATCACGGCAAAGGAAAGCGAAGGGATTCTTTCAAATTTTAATATTTCAGTGGCAGTTGATGACGACTTTATCTTGCGGGTGATAAACAACCAGAGTTATAATCTTTTAAATCCGCGCACAAAAACTCCGGTTAAAAGCCTCAATGCCCGTGATGTATTCGATTTGATTGTCCTCAGCGCCTGGAAGAAAGGTGAACCAGGCATGCTCTTCATTGATGAGATAAACCGGAAAAATCCCACCCCGGAAATGGGGGTCATTGAAGCAACGAATCCTTGTGGTGAGGTTCCCCTCCTCCCCTATGAATCGTGCAACTTAGGTTCAATCAACTTAAGCCGGATGTTTGTCAACGGTTCATTCAGTTATGAGAAACTAAAAGAGACTGTACACTGGGCCATCCATTTTTTAGACAATGTGATTGATGCAAATCGTTATCCATTACCAGAAATTGAAAAGATGACCAAAGGTAACCGCAAGGTTGGACTGGGGGTAATGGGTTTTGCCGAGTGTCTAATAAAGATGCATATCCCCTATAATTCCAATGAGGCGATTGATTTTGCCCAAGAACTGGCGAAATTCATCCAGACCGAAGCCAGAAGGGCATCTCAACTGCTCGGTGAGAAGAGGGGTTCCTTCCCCAATATTGAAAAAAGTATCTATCGGGATTCAAAACCGATGAGGAACGCTACGGTTACCTCAATAGCGCCGACCGGTTCAATAAGCACCATTGCCGATACCTCTTCCGGGATAGAGCCACTTTTTTCCGTGGGTTATTTAAGGAATATGCTTGATACTACAGTTCTCGTTATCAATCAACTATTTGCCGAGATTGCCCGCCGGAGAGGATTCTATTCACCGGATTTAATTGCCGAGATTGTCCACACTGGCTCACTCCAGCGGATAAAAGCAATCCCCGATGATGTCAAGAGACTATTCCCGATTGCCCATGAAATACCGCCGGAGATTCATATAAAGATTCAGGCGGCATTTCAGAGTTATGTTGACAATGGTGTAAGTAAAACAATCAATCTTCCCGAAGATGCGACCTTAGAGCAGACCCGTGCCGCCTTCTTATTGGCTCATAAATTGAAATGTAAAGGGATTACGGTCTATCGGTATCGGAGTAGAAAAGGTCAGGCACTGGAATTCGGCGATATTTACGGTTATAAAAAAGTATGTGGCGGGGGGACCTGTGAGATATAAAAATTAACCGAAATCATGAGCTGGGTAAAGACAAAGCGGCTCTGTTCATTTACTAATGTTCCCTATGCCGGCAATCCTGCCTGGGTGATAATTGGTGTTAACCCCAATGAGAGTGCTGAGAAACTTATGAAACTGGCGAGTGAATTAAATCCTCTAACTGATACAACCTTTGTCTTTCCTGGCGAAAAAGAGGCGGATATTTCTTTGCGTTTCTTCAGTAAGTCAGCAGAGGTAAAATTTTCGGGACACGGTACAATTGCTACATATTTTGCCCTTGAAGATGAAAATTTTATAAAATTTAGTGAACCAACAACCCTGATAAGACAGAAGACAAAATCGGGTATCCACACCGTAGAATTGCGGGTGACAAATAAGAAAATACAAAGGGCTACAGTCTGGCTACCAAGCCCCCATTTAATCAGTATGGAACTTGAGATTAAGGCAATCTCAAGATTCCTGGGTATTTCCCCGGTTGATATTACCGACACCGGTTATCCAATCGGTGTGGTGAGCACAGAACACATTGAGGCGGTGGTGCCTGTAAAATCCCTGGAACTCCTTTTAGAACTCAAACCCGATTTTCGCCTGATGAGGAATTATTGTGAGCGATATGGGATTACCGGGGTAGTGGTCTTTACAACCGAGACGAAAAATAAAGAATCAAATGTGCACCTCCGCCATTTTGCACCGGCAGTAGGTATAAACGAAGACCCTATATCCGGTATTGCCTCTGCCGCGGTGGGATACTATCTCGTTCAATCAAAGATCTTCACTGGTGAGGAGGTAGTACGTATTGTTGTTGAACAGGGTTTTGCCCTGCGGCGGGCAGGAATAGTCTATGTTCATGTTCATACCTATAAAAATGAAATTCTTCGTGTATCATTTGGGGGACAGGCAATAACAACCTTTGAAGGAAAGTTACTTATCCCTTGATTTCTTGATGTTCTGATATCCTGCTAATTTGTATTTATATCCTGTTCAACCGCGTATAAAATGGCACTATAATTCTAATTTGACAATTACTTTTTATACCTTTTTCTTGCAGGAATGATGCTACAATTATCGTGTTAAACCCAGCAATCGGCGCATAACAATTGGGCGAAGGTGTTAAGATATGGAATAACGCTCAAAAATCAACATTTTTGGGCAGGCGGAAAATGTTGATTTTTGTTTTTTATATGCAAAAACTATGCCTGAAATTTTTTGTGAAATGTCACTTTACCCCTTGACAAATGCTTTTTTTTTTTAGTATAATGTATAGTAGAAAAAGGCTTAAGATGGCGATAAAAGGTTAAAGAGGGCGAAATGAGAAGGGTGAAGAAGGGAGAATAAGGGTGAATAGGGGTAAAGAAGGGGAACAGAATAAACCAGATAAACCAGAAAGACGAGAAAGACCAGATGGAATGGTGCAGTATCGTCCGCCTTCGGCGGACTTGCAGGAATTGCAGTATCGCTTCGCATGCAGGAGCGAAAGGGCAAAGGGGCATTTTTGCCAAAGGCTAATAGCCAATGGTTAATTGCTAAAAAGGAGGATTAAGATGGGTAAGATTATCTTTTCAGTATCTGTTTTAGGTGTAGTTAATGACAAGCTTTTGATTTGGAAAAAACGAAAGGAGTTAAAAAATGTGTGGGCAAAAGTTTAAAAGGTTGTTTTTTATTATTCTTTTGCTGGCGTTATGGTTGGACTGTCATAAGCAGAAGATAACAAAAACCTGGGACGATTTATACCCGGTTTGGTCCCCTGATGGTAGATACATCGCCTTCTTCCGCAATTTTAATTTTGGAATCGATCCGCCGTATATCGTTGACACTCTATCAGGTATAAGAATACTAAATTGGCCTACTCTGGTGGTTCTTGATTCTTTTGTTAAACATATCGCATTTGATTGGATGTCTAATGGAGAAGAACTTCTTTGTGGAGGTTTATCTATCATAAATGTAAAGACGAAGTATGTTAAAGAAATAAAGCCAGAAGGAGATTCATGTTTAGGTTATGCCTGGGCAAATCTGTCACCCGATGGGGCACGAATTCTTTATGTTTGCTGGGCACCGGATTCAAATTGGATATCCATGACTGATACTCTTGGCTCTTATGCTAAAAAATTATTCCATTCAGCCTGGGCGCCGGCTTGGCATCCATCTGGTAACAGCTTTATTTTTATCAGTAATTCTAATAACCAATACCATGTTTGTGTTGGGGATACTGCTGGGAATATTATAAGAGTTCTCGGGATAGACATTGGTGCGTGGGGTCTTTACAATGGCTATGTTAGTTTTTCACCCGATGGGTCAAAAATTGTATATTCACGGGTACAACTCCCCAGTGGTGGCCTAAATAATTACGAAATTCATCTTTGTGATTCACTTGGTGAAAATGATATTAAACTAACATCTGGTTGCCAACCGTATTGGTCACCGGATGGAGATAAGATTGTTTTCGCACGTTGGAGTGAAGAAGATAGTTTGTTTTCTTTGTGGGTAATAAATACGGATGGCACAAATATAATAAAAATCACGGAATAAAATAAAAATTGGGAGGAACTATGTGGGCAAAAATATTTATTTTTGTTTTGACACTTAACACATTGCTCGGGCAATCTAATATGTATGTATCTGGGGTAGCAGTGGTAAGGTTTCGCAGAGGAGTTGTAGATTTACCATTGGATAATGAAAAAGGCGGTTTAGAAGTCATTCAGGACACGGTGATCCGTGGATTTCTTGCCAGGCACAATTTCATTGAGATAGAGAGGGCTATCACAGATTTCTCGCCTGCGGAAACTTTGACGACCCTGGAGAATGGTGAGATAGTTAAGGTCCCCGATTTTTCGTTAATCTTTAAACTTAAATTCCCAATTGAGACAGATGTAATATCTTTATGTGATACACTCAGAGACCTCCCTAATATTGAATGGGTACATCCCGATTTTTATTTGATGTTAAATGGTGATCCTAATGACGTAAGATTTCCAGAGCAGTGGGCATTATTCCGTATAGGTTGTCCCAACGCATGGAACTATGAAGTGGGAAGATCAAATGTGAAAATAGCAATAATTGATAATGGTATAAAATATGACCATCCTGACCTTGGCGGTGGTTTTGGCTCAGGATTTAAAGTTGTGGGCGGATACGATTTTATTGATAATGATAATGACCCTTACGACCCGGGAGCATTTCCGCACGGCACTCATGTTGCAGGGATTGCAAGCGCGCTTACCAATAATAATATCGGTATTGCCGGAATCTCAGGAGGCTGGGGGAGTTCAAATAAAGGTTGTCTCTTGTATGCTTGTAGAAGTGGTACTTCTACACAGATAGCTAGCGCGATAATCAAAGCTGCGAAACCTGTTAGTCAAGGTGGTTATGGGTGTCGTGTGCTGAACTGTAGCATGGGGTGGCCTTATGAGAGCGGTTTTTATCCCATACCAATCGTTGAGAGGGAGGCATTAATCTATGCGTATAAGTGCCAAAGAAATTTTGTAGCTGCAAAAGGCAATAGATTTTATGATAACTACTATGAAAGGTGGTGGACACCGCCATTTATCAATTTCCCGTCAGATTTCGAACCCCACTTGGTGCTTTCAGTTGGTGCTACGGGTGCTGATGACTATCGTTGCTCATGGAGTAATTATGGAAATGGTATTGATGTTGTTGCACCAGGTGAAGATATCCTGAGCACTTGGATGCCGAGCGGAAATGAAATGTACCACCTAGCTTCAGGCACATCTATGGCTACCCCCCATGTTTCCGGTCTCGCAAGTCTAATTTGGTCCGAAGCCCAAGAATTGGGTATCCCATTGTTACCAGAAGAAGTAGAAGGAATTATTTGTGCTTCAGCGCGGGATGATATACCACTTACCCCGCCCGGATACGACGATGAGTATGGGTGGGGAAGGATACAGGCCGACCGAGCATTAGCTATGCTGCATTATCCGTATCGTATTGAGATACACACTGCGAATTGGCAATCAGGCAATCCTTACATAAATTATTTCCCCTACGCTAATGCACTTGAAATAAGAGAGCATTGGGTGTATCCTGATGGCACATACGAATGTGATAACATTCGAAAATTGAAAATACCATTACCGCAACCATCAGCTGCCTGGGTAAAACCCTTCTTGGTAGGGCTCAGGGGCGATCCATATACCGGAAGCGCCACCGTGGGATACTCTTTTAGCCCATATTACACCAAAGTTGAGAGAATTCTTTTCGGCTTTTATCTCCATTGTGAACCTTACGCTGGCATTACCAAGGATGGGAATAATTGGTATGGAATTACATACACCTACCACATCAAATTGCCTAATAATGTCTGGGATTGGATCCCTGCCTATCCAAATCAGTGCTTAATTCATTATGCGATTATCGGAGCATATCTTTATCCACCCAATCTGCAAAAAATTTATTTCGTTACGCCATCAACTATGCGAATTCAATGGCTATACCAGCATGGAGTTGAAGATGGTTTCTATCTTGAGAAAAAAGTTGGTGAAGGTGCATGGACAGTGGTAGATGGACATATCCCACCAAGTTCCAATCCTTACATACCTGTTCCTGTATACTTTGATGATCAAGACTTTGTAGAAGGTCAGATTTACCATTATAGAGTCTATGCAACCCACGGCACACAGAATCGTTCTGATTATTCGCAGGTATTATCCAAGTTTTCGATTAGACCCCCTTCTGAATTTTCAGTCTCTCAGCCGACACCCACTACTGTGCTACTGCGATGGAAAGACAATTCAGAAATTGAGACTCAATTTCAGATTGCACGAAAGGTAGATAATGGTCCCTGGAACGAGAGTTATAAATTCGTAAGTGCCTCACCGGGGTCAGGTGGAATAATCCAGTGGACTGATAATATTGAATTTTTACATAACTATAGCTATAAAGTGCGCGCATACTATAATTCTCAGTATCAATCAGATTGGTGCGATTCTCTTACTATAATAGCTCTCCTTGCCCAGTCAGATTATTCAAAAATGTCGGCGTATAATAATGGGGCAAAGGTTGCGAAATATGGGAATAATTTGTATGTGGCGTATACAGTGGGAGATTGGGGTTGCGGGACCAGGCATGTTTATTGTCTCCGCTCAACAGATGGTGGGAATAGTTTTGTGCGGGATGAATTGCATAAAATGTATGAGGAGGACAATAGAAAGAGCCAGCCCGCTATTGCAATAAGCAATAATGGTATTCCCTATGTAGTTTGGGGCTCAGTATATTGGAGCAGTAGTGGGAAAGGAACTGCAGGATGGTTTCGCAGTTATTATTGTGCATATTACACGAACAACAACTGGCAAATTGGAGAGATTTACAGTCAAAAATTCAGTGAAGATCCAAACTGGACACCGCCTGAAGATTCCATTGGGCATCCATCACTATCTTTGACATCCGATAGTGGGTATGTAGCCTTTAAGTTTAAGCCTCCTATGGGCGGGAATTTACATATTGTGGGGTTCCTACTAAGCGATCCATATTCATCTGCAGATTTAACTGTGCCCAATACATCATCAATAAATGCTCTCCCTTCTATCGGTTATGATAAAGGTAATCCGAGTAATCCAGGGGATGGTAGGATTGTGGTTTTAGTGCATGAGTCTCAATATGGTCCTTTGAAATTGTATTATCGAACAATCGGTTCTACTGACTGGCACCCTGTTCCACTTCCCGATGTTTATGGTAGTTTCGGTTCACCTTCGCTCTGGGCAGGGCAGAATGAGCTGAGGATTACTTTTGAGGGTGGGAATTATAATACACAACAAGAAGGGCTTTTCTTCTTGCGGATTCCCTGGCAGAATAATACCTATGATGTGAATCAGCCCATTGAATTGGTAAGTAGTAATTTTGATTATTACGATGGCATTGAGGGTTATAGTTATCTTGCA
>JBDRWI010000026.1:0-29317 GCA_039802265.1 Caldifarciminota bacterium
TGCGGTGAGGGGTCCACAGACCCTTGCCCATGCAGTGGGTGATGGCTTGAGAATTGCCCGAATGATTGATAAATATTTGAATGGTGGATTATTTGGTCAAATGACTGGTTTAATTCCTTCTAATCCTGTTTACTGGCAGATATATAACATACCAAGGATAAAGATTCCACACCGACCGGTTGCCGAGCGCATCAAAGATTTTAAGTCAGTTGAGCAAACTGTATCAAAAGAAGATTTAAAAAACGAGGCAAAGCGATGCCTTGTCTGTCCATTACGCTACAGACCATAGGATTAAAGCACTTAAATTAGGCCAAGGCCGCTGAACCCAACCTCTATTTGTTCTTGTATAGGAATTTGAAAAATTCCAATACAAGAATAATGAAAATTTTCATTATAGAAAAGAATATGGACAAGATACATCTGGGGTTTCTGATAGTCGCTGGAAAGTGCACAACTTTAAGATAGAGCGTCTCTGGGGGTTTCAGGGGTTCTCCCCTGATGTATCTTGTGGAGCATCTCAATTTGGAAGGTTTTTTGGTTGATTATAGCCACTTCATAAGCAAAGGTTCTGGCCTCCGGTTTTCAAAGGTCAGGATGTATTTGAAGTTATAAGACCGGGCATATTCAATCGCCTCTTTTATTCCCTTACCCAGGTCTTCGGGGCGATGACAATCCGAGCCAATTGTAATTAATTCAATTCCCTCTTCTTTTGCTATCTTCATAATATCGCCTGAGGGATAGAACTCGCCATATCGCCTTAAGCCGGCGGTGTTGATTTCCAGGGCAATCCCATTTTTTGTCATAGATTTGAAGATCGGGCGTAATATATCTTCAGGGATTTTCTTAATATCCTCACCATAAAAGGCAAGTCCATATTTTTTATAGACATCAAGGTGGGCAATCGCATCAAATTCCTTAGATTTGACTAACTCTTTTAGAGTTTTGTAGTAATTAACAAGCAAATCAGCAGCACATTTTTGGGAAAAGTATCTGTCACACTCTTTTGAACTATCAATACAGATATGGTCAAGGCAATGGATACCGGTCAGGAGGTAGTCCAGTTTAAGACCATAAATTATCTCTTTTAAGCGCCGGGTGACACCTGAAAAATATCCTACCTCCAGTCCGAATTTTATTTTCAATCCCTTCTTTTTGTAGTAATCTTTTAGCCGGGATGTCTCTTCTGCCAGAATTAAAAGATTTCCTCTATTGAGAGGTAGATTTTCATTTTCCAGTCTTATGAGATTGTCATTCCTTGCCGGATCCAGTTCGCAGTGATTGGTGATGCAGATTTCTTTTAAACCCAGTTTTAATGCCTGTTCGGCATATTCTTTTAAGGTTCCCTGGGCATCAACCGAGTGATTGGTATGGATGTGATAGTCTATCATCAGGAGAGGATGACCTTTTCGTCAAGTGGTTCAAAGCGGTCAGCCTTTTCTTTCAGGTCATAGGCAGTATTTTCCGGAAATGAAAATACCTCAACTCGCTTATGCTTATTCTTTACAAATTCCACCAGGGGGACAAAGTCACCATCACCCGATGCCAGAACTATTGTATCAACAAAGTCAAGTATCCCCAAAATATCAAGGGCAATGCCCATATCCCAGTTTGCCTTTGCTGAACCATCGGCACGGGTGCGGACATCCTTTATCTTGACAATATAGCCAATATGTTCAAGGCTCGTGGCAAACGGCTTTACATCGCCTTCCGGGGGCTGAACGATATAGGCGTATGCCTTTATTAGATTTCGCTCACCCACAATCAAGCGCAAGAGTTTCTCGTAGTTGACCTTGGCTGAATAGGCCATCCGTGCTGAGTAATAAAGGTTTTGAGAATCCACGAATATGGCAATATTTTCTTTTTTTGTTAGGTTGGAGTTTTGAAATAATATCCTCAATGAATGAATCTCATCGTAAAGTCTATCAATAGATTCAATATTTCTTTCAAAGATAATTTTTATATCCTCTAAGAGTTTTATAATATAATTCATTGATTCATTCATCAAATTGCCCCGGGCAAATTCCGTATTATTTGTCTCCATATATCCTCCTGTTAAATTATTATTTTTCTAATTCCCGACGTTTTGAAATGGGGAGGTAGTCATATAATGTGGGCTGATTCTTCTCGCCGGGGGCATTTGTCCAGATCAGGATAAATTCGCCGGTCCCCCGGACATCTACAAATATAAACTCAAGCCCATTGTAGTATTGCCAGTGCTCAAATGGCTTTGACTCTTCATTACCAATCGTGCTCTTTTCCGTCTCATCAGGCATGCCAAATTTGATATAAATTCTACCCCGGTCAGTCTTGAACCCTGGTTTTGTACCTTCAGAGTAATGGGCATCGGCGTACTCAAATCTCGGGGCAATCTCAGAGTAATTATGTCTCTCCCAGAATTTTTTTAAATATAGTCTCTTACCTTCTTCATTGAGCGAGTTGAAATATTTGTATTCACGAGGGCTGACAAAGTATTCAATCTCCTGATAATAAGGCAGGTCCTCAAGGGCAACTTCCCTTTTGGCGGGGCGTTTTATTTCAAAAGGGACCTCTTTTTTTGTTAAACTGCTGGTAGAAGAATCAGAGACTGTGACCTGAAGTTTATAAATACCGTCCGGAATTGACTCAATGTTTATTCCAAAATTGACCGCCTGCGTTGGATATCTTTTTTCAAGTCGTCTTGAAATCTTGCGGACTGGCTTTCCCTCGGTGTTAAGAATCAAATAGGTGATTTGTAATTCAGTGGTATCCGGAATAAGGTCATAAACTTCATAATAGACATAGAGATTTTTATTGTTCCCTTCAAAGCGGTGGTTTGGTAAGGGGACTATTCTTAAATTCCCCTTGGTCAGATAACCTCCCGAGGTATCCATGGTTATCTCGCTTGCCAAAAGTAAATCACTTATTTTGTAATTCTGTGCTTCAACTTCAATCGTTTTCTTTAAAGAACCACTATCAGCACCAGACGAGATGGCAACAGAATATTCATATTTACCTTCAGGAATATACAAACCAAACTGCACAATAAACTTCAGCTTCTCCTTTGCAGCCTGGGAAAAAGATGGGATGGTAAATTGTCGATAGAGCGTATCAATTAAGGAATCGGTTTTTTGAAGATCTACAAGTTTGAAATCAATTCTTGATTTAGCAATGATGCCGCTATCAGTCTCCGCGTATGACAGTTCTTGATAGGGTATGGCACAGTTGAATTCCAGATAGAAGAGTTCTTCTCTTATGCTCCTTGTTGAATCCTGAAGAATAATTGAAGCACGATAGACGACGGGGTCAACATAAAAATTCAAAGGTCGGGCTACCAAAAGAAGTAGTAACATCATATTCTATCTCCTTCCGGGTTTAAAAGGATATATTCGCCAAAGCCATAGCGGTCATAAAAGATAAACTTCAAATTCAACCGATAATACAACCAGACCTCATAGGGTTTTGTTCCAATTTCGTAGGGACGTGATTGGATCTCATCAGGTGGACCATATTTTACATAGATCCTGCCCCGATCACTCCGCCAGCCCTTATCGCAAAAAGAAAAATTCTTCTCAGCATAATCAATGCGTTCAAAATATTCCACTTCCTTCTCGTTAAATTCGGTATTTGGCGTGGGGTCGTGTTGCTTCCAGAATTGTCGCCATAAAGAATCTCTTTCTTCAATTGCGGCGGACTTGAGTCGGGCAATTTCGTTAGGTGTCGCAATGTATTCAAGTTGAACGACTTTGGTACGCCAGAGTTTATCATCCTGATAGAACGGTCGCGAAATCTCAACCGGGAGATTTACCTCATCAATTTTTTTCCCCGCAGATGAGACGATAAATTTTACGCTGTACCTACCTACAGGAATACCCCCGGTTAAAATCACGAGGGAGTCATCATAATTATCGCCTCTTAAAATAACCTCTTTTTTCTCTTTTTCCAGCACCACGGTAATTCTATCCGCAAGTCCTTTTTTATTTATTACCGTGAACCTTAAAAATAGTGTATCATTGGAATTTAGATACCGGATATTTGCCAGAAATTTTATGGGTCGGATTTTCTCATAGACATTGAGTATTTCCTGTGCCTGTAGGTCAATGACACGCAGATTGAACGAACGGGCAACACCGGGAAGATTTATCTTTACTGAATCAATAATATTGAGCGTATCTTTCTCTTTGTTGCGTATCCAGTAGTCACCAGCGACCTGGTTCTTTTTTTCATCAAAGATTTTTAATTGGATCTCATAATGGGTGGAATAGATAGAATCATTGGTAATAAATCTCAATTCCTCGGGTGGGATGCTTAAATAGATGGTAAGTTCTGTAACCAAGTCACTTACCGGATTAAAAGATGCCTGCCATTCAATGGTGAAAAATATCCAGCAGAGCAAACTCATTTCCGCCTTTTATCTTTCCTAAGGGGTGGCTTATGGTTATCTCTAAAGACCAAATTTAATGCCTGGTCAATTTTCTTTGTGAAATAGAAGGCAAGCCCACTCTGCACGTGCTTCGGGATTTCCAGCAAATCCTTTTTGTTCTCTTCGGGTAGTAAAATCTTTTCTATGCCAGCCCGTTTTGCAGCAATTACCTTCTCTTTTATCCCACCTACTGGCAGGACCCGGCCAGTGAGGGTGATTTCTCCAGTAAAGGCAATCTTCGGGTCAATCGGTTCATTTCGAAATAAAGAGGCAAGGGACATAATAATAGCCAACCCTGCAGATGGACCGTCCTTGGGTATGGCGCCAGAAGGAATATGTATATGAAGGTCATACTCGTCAAGGTTCTCTTTAATTCCCCAGTTTGCAAGTTTTGTTTTCAGATAAGAAAGGGCTGCCTGACATGACTCCTTCATCACATCACCCAAAAGTCCGGTAAGGATCAACCCCTTCTTGCCTTTTACCTTCAGTGATTCAATAAAGATTATTTCTCCCCCGGTTGGTGTCCAGGCAAGTCCGGTTGCCAGTCCAATTTCACCTTTACGGGCTGCAACTTCTGAAAAGACCTTGGGTGGTCCAAGAAATTCATTAAGGTTGGAGCTATTTACAACCACGCCCTTTCTCTTTCCTTCGGCAAAGCGGCGGGCAACCTTGCGACAGATTGAACCGATTTCCCTTTCTAAGTTCCTCACCCCGGATTCCTTTGTATAATTAGCAATTATCATCTTGATTGCCTCATCCGTAAATTTTATATTTTCCGGTTTTAATCCACTCTCTGAAATCTGCCGGGGGATGAGATAGCGGCGGGCAATCTCCAGTTTTTCCTCAAGGATATAACCGGGCAGTTCAATGATTTCCATCCGGTCTTTCAAGGCGGGGATTATAGGATCAATGAGATTTCCGGTAGCAATGAACATTACCTTTGAGAGATCAAAGGGAACTTCCAGATAATGGTCACTAAATGCATAATTCTGCTCCGGGTCTAAGACCTCCAGGAGTGCTGATGAAGGGTCACCACGGAAGTCGGTTCCCACTTTATCTATTTCATCAAGCATAAAGACCGGATTATTAGTTCCACAGACCTTTATCTGCTGGATAATCCTGCCGGGCAGGGCACCGATATAGGTCCGCCGGTGTCCTCTTATTTCTGCCTCATCTCTAATTCCGCCCAGTGAAATACGCACAAATTTTCTTCCTAAGGCGCGGGCAATTGACTTTCCTAAAGAAGTCTTTCCTACACCCGGAGGACCGATAAAACAAAGGATTGTACCCTTGGAATCGGGTTTCAGTTTCTTCACTGCCAGATATTCAAGGATTCGCTCCTTTACCTTTTCTAAGTTATAATGGTCTTCATCCAGTATCTTCTTCGCCCTGACTATGTCGTGATTATCTTGAGTGGATATTGACCAGGGCAGAGAGATCAACCAGTCCAGGTAGGTTCTTGATACTGTATATTCAGCAGCCTGGGGTGGTATCTTGGCAAGCCTTTCCAGTTCTTTCTGGGCTACCTTTTCAACCGACTCGGGCATCTTTGCCTCTTGGATCTTTTTCCTTAATTCCTCAATTTCTCTGGTGTGTTCATCAGTTTCTCCAAGTTCCTTCTGTATTGCCTTGAGTTGTTCACGCAGATAGAACTCGCGTTGCCCTTTATCCAGTTCATTCTTTACCTGAGACCTGATCTTTGCTCCGAGTTCTAAAATGCTTATCTCTTTTTGTAGTAAAGGAATGAGTTTCATAAAACGGTCTTTCGGGTCAACAGTCTCAAGTATCTGCTGTTTTTCAGAAATTTCCAGATTTGTATAACTCGTCACAAAATCAGCAAGGCGGTCAGGGTTGTCGATATTCAAGACCACGGCTCCCAGTTCATCAGGGAGATAGGGTGCCAAAGAGACGAGTTGCTGGAACATTGAAACGACATTGCGCATCAGTGCCTCAAGCGCTACATTCTTTTTATATTCCTGCGTATAGAGTTTAATCCTTGCCTTCAGATAGGGTTCTACCTGAATAAATTCCTCAACCCGGAATCGCTTTAAACCCTTTACCAGAAGCCTTATTGTTCCGTCCGGGAAACGCAACATCTTGGTTATCTGAATCACGCAGCCCACGTGATACAATTCATCAGGTTTTGGCTCCTCAATCTCAGGATTACGCTGGGTCAACGCCCCGGCAATTTTGTTGGTGGTTAAGATTTCATCAATTAACTTTACCAGTTTGGGAGTCTGAATGATAAGGGGAACAATCTGGTCCGGAAAGATTACCCCCCCTTTAATTGGAATGATTCCCAATTCATCAGGAATGACTACAGATTTTTCTTCCATATCATTCATTCTTTATTATGACCTCACTCATCTGTTCCATCTTCAATCGGAATTATTCGCTCTTTCTCCACGGGGAATTTTATCGTTAAGATTCCGTTTTCCAATAGGTATTTACCCCGTCTTATTTCAATCGGCAGGGGTAGGTCTATGCGTCGTTCAAAGCGGCCGTAAGAAATTTCAAAGTTATGAAAGACAATATTATCGCCAGTGGTTAGATTTACGGGATTCTCTTTTGTCCCCGAGACAATTACAAAATAACGCGCCACATAGATCAAGATATCTTCAGTTTTTACACCCGGTAATTCCATATTTATGATTATCGTATCATCAATTACATAAAGGTCAAAAGGTGGTTCCCAGTTAACAAAGTCGGTAATAAATGGCGCAAAGGTTTCTGCCATTTCTGTCTTCTCAAAGACAATCTTGAAATCGGAATGCCGGCCCTTTTTTATACCTGATAATGAATGCCTCATACTTAAGAATTATATTCTAAAAATCTGTTCCGTCAAGATATATATTTAAATTCCCCCTTGACAATTCCTTTGAATTGACTATAATAGGTCAGGCTTTGACCGTAGAGGTGCCCTTATTAAATTTAAAAAGGGCGATTAAGGCTCGAAAGGAGGAACTTTGGTCTACGGAAAAGTGAAGTGGTTCGATGGTAAAAAGGGCTATGGTTTTATACAGAAAGAAGACGGAACCGGTGATGTCTTCGTTCATTATCAAGATATACTGGGCGAAGGTTATCGGGTCCTTAGAGAAGGTGAGAGAGTTAAGTTTGAAATTACGCAGACCCCGAAAGGGGATAAAGCCATAAAAGTCGAACGCGCTCCAAACGAATAAAGGACTCTTTAGAGTCTCAGATTGGGGGCTGGCGCAAGCCAGCCCCCAATTTTTTCATAAACAATAATTCAGGCGCGGCAAAGACATAAAATTCTCACGAATTAACTCAAAAATCGCCTAATGGGGTTAAGATAGTAAGCCTTTTATAAAAAAAGCAAAGAAGGGACCTGTTCATTCTAAATCGTTTAACTGCACTCACCCAGTACTTTTTTTACTTGACACAATCAAATATTTAATTAATATTAAAATCAGGTAAAGGAGATTAAAGATGTTGAGAGATTATGGATACATTTTGATTAAAAAAGGAGTAATCTTATTTCTATTTGTTCTGTTCATCAGCCTAAATTTAATATGTAAAAGTCCAGACGATTACAAACCCGAAGTAGATTCTCTCCTACCTCCACCAGCTCCACCTGTTCTACTCACCCCGCCCGACAGTTTCGTTCATATGCCGCTGGGGTGGAATAAACTTTTCATTTCCTGGGAGGCAATTCCAGACGTAGAGTTTTATGAAATAAATTTTTCAGGAGATTCAACCCCAGCTTGGACACTAAAGATAGATACAAATTTTCTGAATCAGAACTGGTTTAATCAGCGTGATAGATTTATTTGGAAGGTCAGGGCTTATAGTCCGCAATGGGAGTATTATACAGACTGGTCAACGCCAAGGTTTTTTGAGGTAAGGGATACATTTCCACCCCCCGAATTGATATATCCTCCTGATGATACATTATTCATAGTTGATACGCTACCAGCGGATATAAGTCTACAATGGACTGAAATACCGGAGGCAGAATTCTATGAATTTCACCTTTACTTTGATACTTTATTACTCTATGAATTGAATCTTACTGTAAATTATTATATCATAACTGTTGATACTACAGGAGGCTATTACTGGGAGGTGCGCGCTAACAACAGACACTGGGAATTTCCCACTCGATGGTCAAGTAAAAACTGCTTTTTTGTCAATTAAATAGCCAGTCCGACACATTCAAAATTGGAGATTTCCGTTTGTTTTATTTGGAACGGATAAAATGAATAATCAGAACTGATTGACACCCCTGAAATTTAGAGTATAATTGGTGAATGATTCTTCTTATTGCCTTTTCCTGTTGCTGTCTCTTTGGTGCGCAGGGCAGTTCCTATGTAGAATATGGATTGGCAACTTATTACGGAGATCAGTTCCATGGGAAGAAGACTGCCTCCGGAGAGGTATATAATAAAGATGATTTCACCTGTGCCCATAGAAAACTTCCCTTTGGAACAAAAGTAAGAGTTACGAATCTAAAAAACAAAAAAAGTGTGGTAGTAAGGGTAAATGACCGTGGTCCCTGGGTAAAAGGTAGGGTAATTGATCTTTCTTACGCCGCTGCAAAAGAAATTGATATGATTAAAGACGGAATGGTTAGAGTAAAGATTGAGGTCTTAAAATGACCCGGATAAGTGCCTTTGCTAAGGTAAATTTAGGCTTAAAGATTCTAAACAAACGAGAGGATGGGTATCATAATATTGAGACAACTCTTACAACGGTCAGTTTGAGTGACAAATTATTGATAGAAAAGTCTTTAGAGGGCATAACAGTTGTCTGTCCTGCTTTAAAGATACCAGCCGAAGAAAATTTATGCTATAAGGCTGCAAAGTTGTTTTTAAGTTACTATAACCTGCAAGAAGGAGTAAAAATAACAATTCAAAAGAATATCCCGGTAGGGGGTGGGCTGGGTGGTGGTTCGTCAGATGCTGCCGGGGTTATTAAAGGGCTGGCTCAATTATTTGCTCTCAAACCTTCTTATGAAGAGATGATAAACCTCGCCAAACAGATTGGTTGTGATGTTCCGTTTTTTTTAACAGGCGGCGCGGCTTATGCTCGGGGCAGGGGTGATGAGTTGAAATTTTTTAAACTTCCCAAGATGTCACTGATTATATATTACCCGGGTTATCCAATCTCTACAAAATGGGCTTACGAGGAATACGACCGCCTGGTCTTGACACAAACACCAATTCTGGGTAATATAACACCTGAGGAGAAGAGAAAGAAGGCAAGGACGGGATTTTCACTCGATAATGATTTTGAAAAGGTTGTCTTTAAGGCACACCCCGATTTATTGGATGTGAAGAGTAATCTTTTAAATGCCGGCGCGTTTATGGTTTCTTTATCGGGAAGTGGTTCCTGTCTTTTTGCGGTTGTTGATGAGCATACTAAAAAGAAGGTAATTAAATATCTGTCAGGCATTGGCGCAGTGTATTTTGAAGCCGAAACCGTACCAGCGTCTATGCCCAATAACTACTAACTATCTTTCCTGGGGCGTCGTCTAATGGCAGGACCCAGGATTTTGGATCCTGTTGCGGAGGTTCGACTCCTCCCGCCCCAGTTTTGCTTGTCTTGAATTGAGGGTAAAAATGGCTGAGATAATGTTATTTGCGGGTACTACCAGTGCCCAGTTAACAAGGGAGATATCTGAAAGGATCGGGGTACCGGTCAGTAAAAGCTCGGTGACAAAATTCGCCGATGGCGAACTGAAGATAAAGATTGAAGAAAATATCCGGGGGCAGGATGTATTTGTTGTCCAGACAACAAACCCACCTGCGGAAAATATTCTTGAATTACTACTCTTTTTAGATGCCGCAAAGAGGGCCTCAGCGGAAAGAATTACCGCGGTGATTCCCTATTTTGGATATGCCCGCCAGGACCGGAAGGATGAACCAAGGGTACCCATCTCGGCAAAGTTGATTGCCAATTTATTGAGTGCGAGTGGGGCAAATAGGATACTGACTATGGACCTGCATGCCGAACAGATTCAGGGTTTCTTTGATATACCGGTTGATCATTTGTATGCTGCGCCGGTTTTTATTGAATACTATTCCCGGCGCAGTCTCTCTGATTACGTAATTGTCTCCCCGGATGCAGGCAGGGTAAATCGGGTAAGGGCATTTGCCCGACGCCTGGGAAAGGATGTACCGATCGCAATAATTGATAAACGGCGAACCGGACCGAATCAGGCGATAGTTTTGAATGTCATTGGTGAGGTAAAAGGAAAGAATGCGATTATTTATGATGATATGATTGATACGGGGGGAACAATCGTGGAGGCGAGTGAGGCGCTCTATAATAATGGGGCAAAAGAGATATATGCCTGCGTTGTCCATCCACTCTTCTCAAGGGACTGCTCAACCCGGGTCCTTAATTCTCATATTCAAGAAATCGTCGTGACCAATACCCTTTCTATTGCTCCGGAAAAATTAAATCCAAAAATTAAAATCATTTCTATCGCCGGTCTTCTGGCCGAGGCAATAAAAAGGATTCACAAAAATGAGTCAATAAGTTCTTTGTTCAGGGAGGTTGAAGAATGAAACTGGAACTTGTCGGTTACTTATATGAAAGGAACAAAAAAGGCGATGTCAAGCGAATCCGCCGCGAAGGTAAAATTCCGGGGGTTTTGTATGGCCATAAAGAGCAAAGCAAAAGAATCTATGTTCAGGAAAGAGATTTTAAAAAAATCCTTGAGGTATTAAAAAAAGAGACGGTAACCATAGAGTTGAAGATAGACAACGAGAGTTTTCCCTGTCTGATAAAATCCATTCAACAAAATCCGATAACTGGCCGGCTATTACATATTGACTTTCAACATATCAGTAAAAAGGAGAAGATAAAGGCAACGATTCCAATCCATCTGGTTGGTGAGGCACCCGGTGTTAAGAAGGGTGGACTCCTTGACCAGCACCTTTATGAGGTGACTATTCGCTGTTTCATTGACCGGATGCCATCACATATTGATGTTGATATCTCAAATCTTGAACTCGGAAAGACCATTCACCTAAAGGATATCATGTTGCCGGATGTTGAATTTGAGGCAAAGCCTGATACACCGGTGGTTTCTGTACTTGCCTTAAAGAAAGTAGAGGCCGCAAAGCCGGCACCAGAGGTGCCAGTAGAAGGGGCAAAAGAGGCAGCGCCAAAAGAAGAAGAGGTGAAAGAAGAAAAGGCACCAGATAAAAAAGAAGAAAAATAGCCCAAGTGGCTTATAAAAAGGAGCAGCGATGAAAGAATATAAAAACTTTATAAATGGTAAATTTGTTGATTCAAAATCGGGAAAGACCTTTGAGGATAGAAATCCGGCAAACTGGGACGAGGTCATCGGAATATTTCCAAAGTCAAATATTGAAGACCTAAATGAGGCAGTGGAGGCAGCCAAAAAGGCATATCCCAAATGGCGCTCTATTCCGATTCCTAAAAGGGCAGAAATAATGCGTAGGGCAGCAGAGATAATGATTGCAAAAAAAGAAGAGGCGGCAAGGCTTATGACGCGCGAAATGGGTAAGGTAATAAAGGAGACAAGAGGCGATTATCAGGAAGGTATTGACACCGCCTTATTTGCTGCAGGTCAGGGGCGCCGGTACTTTGGTTATACTGTTCCTTCAGAATTGCCTGACAAGATCTGCTTTACGCGCCGGGACCCAATGGGTGTCTGGGGTTTGATTACTCCCTGGAACTTCCCGGTAGCGATTCCCTCCTGGAAGATATTCCCCTGCATCTTAAGCGGGAATACGGCAGTGATAAAACCCGCAACCGATACCCCGGCATCAGCCGGTGAATTAGTTCAGGTACTTTATGAGGCAGGACTGCCCGAGGGGGTGCTGAATATTGTCTATGGGGGCGGTGGAGAGATCGGCGAAGGGATGCTCAACCATCCGGATATTGTTGGTATTTCATTTACCGGCTCCTCAGAAATAGGCAGGAGGATCGGTGAGGTTTGTGGTAAAACACTGAAGAGATGTTCACTGGAACTGGGTGGCAAAAATGGACAGGTTGTGCTTGCCGATGCCAACCTTGACCTGGCAATAGAAGGAGTACTATGGGGTGCCTTCGGAACAACCGGACAGCGTTGCACCGCCACCTCAAGGCTTATCCTGGAAGAACCAATTTATGATAAATTTATTGAGATGCTTAAATACCGGGTGGAGAAATTGAAATTAGGTAATGGACTTGACGAAACTGTAGATGTTGGACCACTGGTAAGCAAGTCCCAGCTTGAAACTGTGGCAAGTTATGTTGAGATCGGAAAAAGAGAAGGAGCAAAATTATTGACTGGCGGCGAGAGATATTTAGAGGGTGAATGTGCCAAGGGTTGGTTTTACAAACCTACCGTCTTCATTGATGTCCTGCCCACGATGAGAATTGCCCAGGAGGAGATATTTGGACCGGTCCTTTCTGTAATAAAGGCAAGAAATTTCCAGGAGGCGATTGAGATCCTCAATGGAACAACATATGGTCTGTCTTCCAGTATCTATACTAATGATTTAAACAGGGCACAGAAGGCGATTGAACTTGCCCAGACCGGAATTGTCTATATCAATGCGCCAACTATTGGGGCTGAATGTCATCTTCCTTTTGGCGGAATGAAAAACACCGGCAACGGCCATCGTGAAGGAGGCTGGACTGCCTATGAGATATTCACCGAGGTGAAGACCGTATATATTGACTACTCAGGGCAACTGCAAAAGGCACAGATTGATACCTGGAAGAAGGATGGTTGATGGGTTAAGAGCTGAATAATAAAAATAACAAAAAACTCCCAAACATCTAAATGCCTAATAAAGGGTAAGAAAGGAGTTTTATGAGAAAACCGAAGATAGTTACTGAACTTCCTGGACCAAAGGCAAGGGTTCTTCTCAAAAAAGACGCAAAATTTATTTCTCCCTCCTATACCCGGTCCTATCCGGCAGTTATTGAACAGGGTAAAGGGGTGTGGGTTAAGGATGTTGATGGAAATGAATTTTTGGATTTCACCTCCGGAATTGCAGTTCTTTCAACCGGACACTGCCATCCTGAGGTTGTTGAGGTAATAAAAAGGCAAGTTGAGCGTTTGATTCATATGTCGGGAACAGACTTCTATTATCCATACCAGATTGAACTTGCCGAAAAACTTGCCGAGATCGTTCCGGGAGGGAAAAATAAGAAGGTCTTTTTCGGAAACTCAGGTGCTGAGGCAGTAGAATGCGCAATGAAACTTGCCCGATATATCAAAAGGAGGCCGCGCTACATAGCATTTACCGGTGCATTCCATGGTCGGACCTTTGGTGCATTATCCCTCACTTCATCAAAGGCGGGGCAGCGCCGGTTTTTTGGTCCTTTGTTACCCGATGTGACGCATGTTCCCTATGCCTATTGTTACCGTTGTCCATTCAATCTCTCCTATCCCTCCTGTGCTCTGGAATGCGTGAAGTATATAGAAGAGGTCGTCTTCAAAAAGATCGCACCACCCGAGGAAATTTCAGCAATATTTGTTGAACCAATACAGGGTGAAGGTGGATATGTAGTGCCACCTAAGGGATTCTTACCGGCACTCCGTGATTTATGCAGCAAGTATGAGATATTACTGGTTGATGATGAAGTTCAGGCCGGAATGGGAAGAACCGGAAGGATGTTCGCAATTGAGCATTATAACACCAAGGCCGATATGTACTGCATTGCCAAGGGGATTGCCTCGGGACTGCCCCTTGGAGTATGCGTTGCCAATGCCGGTTTGATGGAATGGCCACCCGGCGCCCATGCCTCAACCTTTGGTGGGAATCCTGTCTCCTGCACTGCAGCCATGAAGACCATTGAACTATTGGAAAATGGGTTGATTGATAATGCCGCAAGACTCGGTGAGATTGCACTGAAGAGATTGAATGAATTAAAAGAAAGATATGAATTTATCGGTGATGTCCGGGGAAAGGGATTGATGATAGGAGTGGAGTTTGTTGCTGATAAAAAATCAAAGACCCCGATAAAAGATAGAAGGGATGCAGTTGTTTATGAGGCATTCAAGCAGGGACTCTTATTGCTTGGGGCAGGTGAGAGTGCAGTAAGAATAATACCGCCTCTGGTGATAAGCGAAGAGGAACTCCAGGTCGGGCTTGATATCTTCGAGAGTGTATTAAAAAAGGTATTTAAGATTTAAAGTAAACATTTTCGGCCTGGCTAAAAATATTTAATTTTGATATCCACTGGAAAAGGCACAACTCTTAATGCGGTTAACTTTATCCGAGTTTTTAAAAAAAAGATCCAAATTAAAATTGGGGATGATTCAAATTTAAAGGGGGCTTTTTAAGCCCCCTTTAAAGAAACCTCGTGGCAATATCCCGTGTTATGGTGTTCTATAAAAACCAAACCAGCACCGGGCAGTATCGCAGGTTCCGTCACCATAGTCATCATAAGAAATGAATTGCAAGAGTGCCTTGGCATTGTTAGCAGGTTTATTCAACATATAACCAACCACTGTATCAACAGGTAGCGGGATTTCTTCAATCACTGTGGTATCCACTTCTTCCGGGTCAACAATTCCCTTAATCTTAACATACATCGGGACTTCTATTGGACCAAGGAATCTTTCCTTTCCATCCGATGAGTAATATTCCAGGACCATTCTATCAATTACGCAATCAACAGAGTTCCTCGGCACGAAGTGAATCTCCTCAATTTTAATCGAAGCCCTGACCAAAGAGTCAATATCAATATAGGCCGCAATTGGTTTTATATAGGTAATATCTATATCCGGCCTCACCTTCACCGATTCCTTGGTAAAATCGCAGGCAACGAAGATAAAAAGGCAAGCCATTAAGGCAAAAATCTTTTTCATCAAACCTCCTTTATAATCTTACTATTTTATCCAATATTTCCCATTTGTCAAGTGGGATTCAAGATCTATCAATAGAATCTCCCGATTTGATTATCCGAAGGTAAGAGTTGGTCAAATCAACATCGGGATGAATGGTGCAATTTTTACCGATCACCATCCTGGACGGTATCTTTGCACCTTTACCGATGACACTGAGTTCAGTTTCAATTGATAATCTCTCTGGTTTTTCTCCAACACCGATTTTTACCTGGTCACCGATTTTGACATTTTTATCAATTATTGCTTTCTCAAGAAATGCCCCCTTTCCAATCTCTGTATTGTGGAAGACCACCGAATCCTTTATTATTGTCTCTGGACCAATCTTCACACCGGGCGAGAGAATTGAATTTAATACCGCCCCCTCAATTTCACAACCCGAGGAGATAAGAGAATTTTTTATCTTTGCATTTTTTCCGATGTATATCGGTGGTCGGTCACCAATCTCACCCTTTACTGAAAGGTTTGTTTTTATTCCCCATCTTTCTATATCCAGTCCTGAGTTGATATCAAGGAGGTCCATATTTGCCCGCCAGTATGCAGGGACTGTCCCGACATCCCGCCAATATCCCTTAAACTCATAGCCAAAGACTTTCTTTTTCTCAAGCATCATTGGAATAACATTTCGCGCAAAATCAGTTCCGCCCCTTTTTGCTGACTCAATCAGCGTCTCCTTTAGAATTTCTTTTTTAAATAGATAGACTCCCATTGAGGCAAGGTTTGACCTTGGTTTTTTGGGCTTTTCTTCCCAGTCAATGATTCTATTTTCCTTGTCAATGAGTGCGATTCCAAAGTTGTGTGCCTCTTCTTCAGGAACACCTATCAGGCAGACTATACCATCGGCATCTTTTTTTTGTTGATAAAGAATCAGTTCTTCATAGTTCATATAGTAGATATGGTCACCGGACACGACCAAGACCAATTCAGGAGAAAAATCTTCAATAAAACCGAGATTCTGATATACCGCGTCCGATGTTCCTTTATACCAGTCAGAACTTTCTTCCCCGGTCTTGGGCGGAAGGATTTCAACAAGGCGCGTTCTACCAAATAAATCCCAGGGACGGCCATTGTCAATATGCTCCATCAGTGATAGTGGTTTATACTGGGTTAATACCCCCACGACATCAATACCCGAATTGGCGATGTTGCTCATCGTGAAGTCTATTATCCGATATATTCCCCCAAACGGAATTGCTGGTTTTGCCCGCTTCTTGGCTAAAATTCCCAGCCGGGAACCTACACCACCGGCCAAGAGCATTGCAATAATCTCTTTTTTCATCTCAATGTGCTTCCCGGGGGTATTTCTTTTTCTTTGATCGTACCCGTGGAATAGACCACTGTATTGGCGCCGATCTTCGTTCGGGGTGGAACAAAGACTCTTTTTCCCAGGACTGTAATACCTGATTTTAATAAATCACCGAATTCTTTTGAAGGAATTTCAAATCCAGTAGTTCCAATTGATGCAGACTCACCAATTTCTACATTCTTATCGCAGATAACATTCTTAAGATAGACATTTTTTTCAATTTTTGTATTATGAAGAATTATTGAATTGACCACGCAGGCTCCTTCTTTCACTACAACTCCTGGCGAAAGGATAGAATTCCTAACCGTTCCGTTGATAATACAACCATCACCAATTGCCGAATTTTTAATGTCTCCAGAAATTCGCGCCGGGATTCGGTCTTGATGTTCACATCCCTCTATCAAATTTGTTCTTACTGGCCAGTTTCGCATTAAATCTTTATTTTTTAAATAGTCCATATTGGTTTTAAAATACATATCAATTGTCCGGGCATATCCCCAGAAGTCGTTAAACCGGTAGCCATATATTCTTGGCCTTCCCGCTAATTTGGCTATGATATCCCGACCAAATTCGTGAGAATTCTCACGGGCATTTTCCTTGAGTAATTCCAGCAGTAACTCAGTTTGAAAGAGATATACGGTCATAGATACCAAATTGGAGGGTGGCTCCTTTGGTTTTTCCTGATAATCTACCAGCCTATTCATTTTATCAAGTATGCCGTATCCAAACCAGGGTGTTTTTTGTTTTACTCTGGTAAAGCAGATGGTTACAAGCGCATCATTTTCAATGTGGTATCTGTACAAAAGCCGGTAATCAAAATGGTAGATATGGTCGGCCGCGGCAATAAGAACATATCTGGGCTTAAACTCTTCAATATATGAGATATTCTGGAATACTGCATCGGCGGTACCCTTGTACCAGTCAGATTCTTTAATTCCCTGGTATGGGGGGAGTATTCGGATTCCCCTCTTTCGACCAATAAAGTCCCAGTGCTCACCACTCCCAATATGGCGCATTAGACTGTAAGGACGATACTGGGAAAGGATACCCACATTATCAATACCAGAAATCATCATATTGCTGAGAACAAAGTCTATAAAGCGATAGATACCAAATATCGGAACCGCTGCCTTTGGTCGCTTTTCCGTGAGGGTGAGTAATTCGTCAACCCTGCCTCCCGCCAGGATCATTGCCAGGACATCATTCATAATTGGTGTTAAATGAGCTTATCAATCAAATACGATCTCTGCAGGGTGAATATAGTTAACAGGATTTACCTTTATGCCTGAGACATGAACTTCATAGTGAAGATGGGGGCAGGTCGTCCTTCCGGTTCTGCCTACCAGGGCAATTACCTGACCCCGTTTCACCAGGTCTCCAGCCTTAACCAGGATTTTTGAACAATGGGCGTACCGGCTTAAAAATCCGTAGCCGTGATCTATATCTACTACATAACCATAGCCCATATTCCAGTCAGCATAAACAACAACACCCTCGGCACTGGCCAGGATTGGTGTTCCAGTCGGTGCACCCAGGTCAATGCCCTCGTGCATTTTGACCGTGCCGTCTATCGGGTCCACCCGATAACCAAATCCGGAGCCGACCACTGTCCCCGGGACCGGATTTATTGAGGGAATGTGTTTCCAGAGGTCAAATTTTTTGTTTATCTCATCTTCCATCTCCATTAAACTTCTGCATCTGAGGTTCATTTGTCCCCGTAGCCTATCTACAGATTGATAAAGATTATCTAAGATTCGGGCGGTCGGTTCAGCGATTCCATCCGGTATTCTACTTGTTTTACTACCTCCAACTCCCATTGCCCAGATGTCCGGTGCAATCTGGGCAATTTGGAGAAATGAACGTTCGCGGCTATCCTGAACAATCTGTTTTTCGATTTCCTTTTCAAATTCAATTAATGTTGCCTTCAAATTCTGTAGCTTGGATAATAATTTTTCATTCTCCTGTTCTGCCAGTTTTATCTTCACTTCAGTGATGGTAAAACGGGTGTTTTGAATAAAAAAGAAAATTGCACCAGCACTCAAGATAAAGAAGAGTGTAGAAATAATTATAACAGTTTTTAACGAAATTTTAAAACTATAGCAAAAATTGTATCTTTTGGAAAGCAGGATTATATCCAAATTCCCTTTCATAACATTGTAATTATAATCATCCACCTCAATTTGTCAAGGACTTGCATTTTAGAGAATTTTTTTTATAATTTTATATGCCTACCGTTGCCATTGTGGGTAGAAAGAACGTCGGGAAGTCTTCAATCTTCAACCGTCTGCTTGGAAAGAGATTGAGTATCGTTCATTCAGAGCCGGGGATTACCCGCGACCGGGTATATGGTGAGGTAACTTGGTGCGGTAGGAGATTTAATCTCATTGATACTGGAGGTTTCTTCCCTCAGGAAGATAACATCCTTGCCGCCAAGATTACCCGCCAGATTGAACTTGCCCTGAAGGAGGCAGATTTAATATATTTCGTTGTTGACGCCAAGGCAGGTCTTTTAGTTACGGATGAACTTATCGGGAGTTATCTGAGGAGATTGAACAAAAAGATATTCCTTTTGATAAATAAAGTTGATAACCGTAATGATACCTTAAAAACTATGGAATTTTCCAAACTGGGAATTACCGATTTATTCAATGTCTCGGCTGAGGCAGGAATAGGATTTGGAGAGGTCCTGGATGAAACAATCAAGAATCTTCCGGAGACAGAGACAGTAAGAGAAAAGAAGTGCCTTAGACTTCTTATTCTTGGCCGACCCAATGCTGGTAAATCAACCCTTTTAAATACGATTCTCAATCAGGAAAGGGCAGTGGTTGATGAACGACCGGGAACTACCCGAGATTTATTAAATGCGCGTTTTGTTCATAGAAATAAAGAATTTGAAATCATTGATACCTGCGGTCTAAAAAAAACATCGGCGATAAGAAACCCGATAGAATTCTATTCGGTAATGCGGGTCATGCGGGTAATTGATGAAGTTGATGTAGCTGTGATTGTCTTTGATGTCTTGCAGGGTGTGGTAAGGGAAGATTTAAGAATTGCCTCACTGGTTTTGTCAAAACAAAAGGGAATGGTAATTGCACCCAACAAGATAGACCTGCTCAAGAAGGTATCATTGACCTCGGTAATATCTGCGGTACGCAATTCCTTCTATTTTATTGATTTCGTGCCTATTGTTCCAATTTCTGCAAAAGATAATATCGGAATTGATAAACTCCTCAATACCTGTCTGGATGTCTATCTTGAAGCCGGGAAGGTTTTAGACCGAAAGACCCTGGAGGCAATCATTGTCAATCTCAAACCACCGTCTCAGGGTGAAGTGATAAAAATAAACCAGATTAAGAGCCGCCCTCCAATCTTTGAGGTGAGTATTACCGCGGAAGTAAGGGAGAATTACATAAAATACCTGCGCAATGTGATTCGTAACTACTTTGGATTTTGTGGTGTGCCGGTATTGATAAAGACAAGGGTGATTAAAAAAAGATGATTATTAAGGTAATGGTTTCTCTTCTCATCGGCTTTATATTCGGGATGATACCTTTTTCCTACATTATTGGAAAGATAAAGGGGATCGATTTAAAAAGGTCCGGGAGTGGCAATATCGGGGCGACAAATCTCGGTCGGATTCTTGGTTTAAAATTTTTCATACTTGGTTTTCTCCTTGATGGCGCAAAAGGATTGATTCCCGTTGTTATTGCCCACCAGGGGCAGTTAATGCCTGCCATTGCCGGTGTTGGGGCGATAGTTGGACATATCTTTAATCCACTGTTTAAATTTCGGGGCGGAAAGGGTGTCTCTACTACAATCGGTGTTATATCCGGAATTGTACCAAAACAATTTTTTATCTCTTTGGGTGCCTGGTTAATCGTCTATTTCTGCACCTTTATTGTATCCCTGGCGTCAATTACATTTGCAATAGTTCTTTTGTTTACTACACTGATTTCTGCTGATACAACTCAGATGGTGAAGGGTTTGATTCTATTGATAGTAGTTCTAATAATCATTGCTCATCGCTCAAATATAAAACGGTTGCTTAAAAAGACTGAGCCAAAGACAATCTTCTGGAGGAAAGGATGAATATTGCTATATTGGGCTGTGGGAACTGGGGGACAGTATTTGGTATCATTCAACACCGAAATTGCCACCGAATAAAAATCTGGGAATATGATAAAAAGAGGGCAATCTATGTTCAAAAGACCCGGGATAATCGTCCATTTCTTTTTGGTTACAAAATTCCTAAAGAAATCCTTGTTGACTGGCAATTGGAGAATGTATTGAGAGACTGTGAACTTATAGTATTTGCCATACCCTGCCAGAAACTGCGTGGGGTATTGCAGGAGTTAAAGAAGTTGAAGACAAAAGATTGTATATTCTTGAGTTTAATAAAGGGAATTGAAATAAAAACTCTTCAATTGCCATCTGCTATCATAAAGAATGAATTGAAGATTGAGGATTGCTATGTCCTTTCTGGACCCTCAATTGCCAATGAAGTCATCAGGGGTGAGCCGACCGCGGTTGTGCTTACCGGGAGAGAAAAAAAACAGGCGCTCAGACTCCAAAAGGCACTCTCTACTCCGAATTTAAGGATTTATTTCAATGCAGATTTAATAGGTGTTGAAATTGGTGGGGCGGTGAAAAATGTCTTGGCAATTGCGTGTGGCATAAGTGATGGTTTAGGATTGGGGAGTAATACCAAGGGTGCCCTGATTACCAGGGGAATTGTAGAAATACAGAGGCTGGGAATAAAAATGGGGGCACAGCCAAAGACATTCTGGGGACTTTCCGGGCTCGGTGATCTGGTGACAACATCCTTCAGCAGAGAATCACGCAATCACCAGTTTGGTTGGATGCTCGGTAGAGGCAAATGCCTTGCGGAGATAAAAAAGGAGATGGTAATGGTGGCTGAAGGGGTAACCACTGTCAAGGCTGTGATTAAACTCGCCCGTATTTATAATATTGAAATGCCTATCTCACAGGAAGTTTATGAAGTTATTTATAAAAATAAATCACCAAAAGAGGCAATTAAGAGTTTAATGTCCAGACCCTTAAAGGAGGAAGGATGATGGAAAAAGAATTTTATTCAATAAAGGAAGTTGCGGAGATGCTGGGTCTTCCAGTCTATATACTCCGCTACTGGGAGAAGGAATTTGCCATTTTAAAACCGAGGCGGAATCGTCTGGGCAGGAGGTTCTACACAAAAAGAGACATTGAAATCATCCGGTTGATAAAGGTAATTCTCTATGAACAGGGTTATACTATCGCCGGGGCAAAGAAGAAACTTGCTACAATAAAAGAAGGACCTGAACAACTTGTTCTCCCCTTGCGGGATACAACGAAGATAATAAAGGAGGTAAAAAAAGAGTTGATGGAAATCAGCACCATGCTGGAGTGATGGGGTGGCAACTTAAATTGCATTTGAGCGAAATTCGTGAAAAGGAGTATGAATAATCTTCTGGTTGACAGATTCTTTTTATTAGGTAAAATCACAAGTATGAAGTTGAGAGCGCTATTGATTTTTATCTGTTTTGTTGGTTCATCCTATTCAGCCAGAAGACCAGGGGCAACATTTTTATTAATCCCTCCCACTGCCAGGGCAACCGGGATGGCATATGCCTGGACTGCCATTGCCAATGATGCCTCAGCAAACTATTACAACGGTGCCGGACTTGGGTTTCAATATCTGCCGAATTTTAGTATAACCTATTTCAAATATCTACCCGGCTTCAAATCTGATATGAAGTATCTCTATCTTGCTGGTTCTTATCCTCTGATAAACTCTGCCTGGGGGTTTGATTTTATATATTTCACACTGGGTAAAACTCCTGTAATTGATTCTCAAGGGCGTTTTCTCGGTGAGTATATTATATGGCGTTCCGCAGTGAAACTGAATTATGCCCGAAGGATAGGTAACAATCTATCCCTGGGCTTTGGCGTTAAATATGTGTATCAAAAATATGGACTATTTCGGTGGGACTGGTCTCCAAACTATCCCATATATACTGGATGGGACACCGGTGGCACTGGCTCTGCCTTCGGGTTTGATTTTAATTCTCTGGCGCGGATTTTGTCCAATCTATCCCTCGGTGCCGTCATTCATAATCTTGGTTCTATATCTTATACAGATGATGGTTCAAGCGCTCCCCTACCCTGTTTATTAAGACTTGGCATCTGCTATATTCCGATGCAACTTGATAATCTTTCAATTATAATCTCCGCTGAGCTAACCAAAATTCTAACCGGAATGTTTGTTGACCAGACCAAATCATTTACCGAGAATTTAAAATATGAATTTGTTGAATCGGCTTGGAAGGGGATCGGTGGGGAGATTAATCTCGCCAGAGTTCTTGCCTTGCGCCTTGGCTATTTTTATGACTCTGAAGGTGCAAGAAAGGGAATAACATACGGTGGTGGCATTAAACTTGAGCGATTAGAGTTTGATATTGGGATAGATGAGAAGATCTACGAATTTCCCACTCCAAACCGCAAGGTTTCGCTGACTTATTGTTTTTAAAAAAAGCCAGGATTTTACTGAATTATTATCTCTATCTTTGAATATTTGGGCAATAAGCCGGGCGTGAACCGGGGTGCAGTCTTGATTGCCTTTTCCGGCAGGACCGTCCTTTTTACAATCTCCTGCATTATTACTTCGCCCCTTGTCTTTGCCAGTGTCTCATTTTCTGAAACGGAATATACGACAACCTCTTTTTTGAATCGCTCTTTGATAATGTTGGCAATTTCATCAATATAGACATTTGCCTCCGGACCAAGGACTGAAGAGTTTTCATTAAAGAGGACACCGGATGAAATGGCAATAACCTTGCTCTGCTGTTCGTCATATACAATTCCATTGAATTTATAGGAACGACCGGTAATCCTTGTTGGATTGCCAATGGCATCAAACGCAGTAAAGACATAATTATAGACCTCACCCATATTACACATCTCCCCGCTATCGGTTCGGCCATCCCACGCGATAGTCGGTGGAGGCAGTCCACGCTGGGAGTATTTTCTGACGACCTCGCCACTGGCATTGGTAATAACCAATTCCCAGGAGGAGACGGTCTTTTCAAATTTAGGAATGAATAAGGCAATACTGCCGTACATCAGCCTACCGACAAGCGGGACCCTGAGGTATTCGCTATGGAGGTAGAGGATTGGAGTATTTAAGGCATCAATTGTGTTATATAATTTATCATCAAAGATATATTTCTCCTGAGAGATTACCGAATCCAGTGGGGCAAAGCCATTGAGAGCCGGTGATAGATATATCTTGGGTTCAGTTATCTTCATCTTCAATTCACCTTTTATTACCTCTTCACCAATCTCATGTTCACCCTTCTTTGCCTCTTGGGTAAGTAAGAAAAATATTAAAAATAGATTCATAATCTTCTCCTCAGCCAAGGACAAACTTGAAGGTAATAATTCCCCATTGAACTTCCTGAACCACATCCTTGGGCAGGGGCGCAAAGAGCCATTTCTTAATACTATTTACCACAGTCTGGTCAAGGTCAGGATAGCCAGAGGAGACCTCTATCCTGACATTCTCCCGAACACTGCCATCAGGATTTACATCCACCCTTATCTTTACTACACCGCAGATTCCCCTCTGGAGACACCAGGCTGGATACTGGGGGAGGAATTTTTTCAGAATTTCGCGATTGGCAATTGGACCCGCAAGGGAAATACTTGTTCCCTTTGTCTCTACCTTCAGTTTTTCTTCAACCTTTGCCTCAACCTGTTTGCCAATCTGGGAGGTCGGGGTTGAGGGGGGTGGCTTCTTTTCAATTTTTATCGTTGGTGTCTGCGCCTGCCGACCTATACCACCTATCTGTCCGATTCCAACCCCACCTTCACCACCTGCTCCGCGCGGTAGATTCTTTGCCAGGGAGATCGGTTTTTCCGCTAAGATTTCATCGGTTGATTTCATTGTGCCATTCTTTACACTGCCGATTTTTATTACTTCACCCACACCTTCAGTAGGTGCATATCGTTCAAGGTCAATCTTTGCCTGACTTCGGTCAAGTTTTACATTCAAGTCAATTGCGGGAGTGACAATATCACCACCGCCATAAGTTCCTGAAGAAGGGGCTGGTGTTTCACTGACCTCACCCCATATTGAACCTTTTGATACAACCTTGGCAACCTCAGGTCTATAAGATTGGTCAAGGAAGGTCACCTCTTTTATATCCTCATAACTTCCTAAGGAGGTAGAGCCACCCTTAGAGAAGAGGAGGAATAAGAGGATATGGAAGACAATTGATATTGCAATCCCGAGGTCAAGTCTTTTATCCTTAAACATCATTCACCCTTTGGTTTTTTTGTTGCGCAGGCGATGCGCTTTGCCCCGGCCCGTTTAATCTTTGCCAGAATCTCCAGAACATCACGATGTAGTACACTTTTATCTGCCCTTATCACAAATAGTTGATAAGGGTCCTGGTTGACCGCCTCAGAAATGATACTCTCCAGATTTTCCGGTGCAATGGGCTGGTCATTAACAAAGAGTCGATTATCTGCAGTAAATGTAATCGTGAAGTTCTCCTCGGTCTTTGTCTCAGCGGTATGTGCCTTGGGAACCTCAACCGGGGTATTGGTATGGGTCATTGTCATTGGCGCGAGAACCATCATCATTAAAACGACCATCAAGGCAACCGCGGCCATTGGTAGAATTTCTACATTCTCCATCCTCTTCATCTTCTACTCCTTAATAAGGCAAGTTCTCCTGCACCCTTCTGTTTTGCAAGGTCAAGGATTTGAATGACCCTTTCATAGGTTACTAAAGAATCGGTTGAGACAATTACCCTTCTTTCGAGACTGCGGGCAAGGAGCTGGGGAAGGAGTTCTTCCAATCGTTCATAGCTTACCAATTCTTCATTTAATAATATACCGCCATCGTCTAAAAGATGAATATTCACCTTTATATCACTCACCTCAGTCGCACCACCCGTGGCAACACCAGGTGCATTTACAAATATCCCGGATTCAAAGAAGAGGGGAATTGCAACAATGAAACCGATTACCAAAGATAGTGCTATATCCACCAGGGAATTGAGTATCAATCCCTGGGGTTCGGGCCCAAATTTTAAGCGCCTCTTCCTTCTCATCTTAGAATTTCCAGGATGTATCCTCTGGTGGTGGCGTAGGAGCTGGCTTCGGTGTCGCTATCGGATCAGGATTTACCGGGGCAGCCTTCTTCCTAAAATTTTCCAGCACCACAATCAGCCTGTCTGTTACTCCATCAAGGCTCATTGCCAGTTCATTGCTCTTTTTTGTATAATAGTTGTAGAAGAATAGCGTTGGGATACCGATGAAAAGGCCGAATGCGGTGGTCAGCAGTGCCTCGGCAATACCCGCAGAAATCACTGCTGGGCCACCAGAGCCGGTAATGGCAATATTGTGGAATGCCCTTATCAGTCCTGTAACAGTGCCTAATAGTCCCAATAGTGTTGCGGCATTAGCCAGTGTTCCCATCCCACCAAGATAACGGTCAAATTTTAGCTTCTCTTCAATGATATAACTTGATAAGACCTCATATAGACTATCCGCATCAAGGTGAGAATTCTGGAGGGCAACCGCAAACAATCCAAAGAGTGGATTTTTTTTCTGATTGGCATAGGCAAGTGCACCATTTAAGCCCTGACTTCTTAAGACCTGACTGAATCGCAAAAAGCCAGTCCGTGAATCAAAGTTGTTTCTCACAAAATACAAGAAACGCTCAATTATTAAGGCGAGGGCAATTATTGAACAGACAAGTAGAATCACCATCACAATACTACCCTTGAAGATATCAATTAATGGTTGACCAAGTATCATTCTTTAACCTCCTTTCATTTAAGATAAATTACTTTTTCTATCTTCTGATAATTATTGCTCTCTAATTGCACAAAATAGACCCCGGAAGATAAATTCTTGGGCATAAGCAAAAACTCATTTTTACCAATCCTCGCCCTGCCCAATTCCTCTTTTTGGATTAATCTTCCGGTTATATCATACAATTTGATCGCAATGGGACGGCCATCTGGAGAATTGAAATGAATCCTTAAGAGGTTCTTTGTCGGGTTTGGGAATATCTTCTCAAATAAGAAAGGACTGGGAATAGGGGTTTCTTCACCCATCGGACCGCCTGCCATTGGTGTTTTGGTTTCCTTAGGGAATTCATATAACCCAATCTCGCTACAAACAACCCGCTTACCCTTGATTTTTGAAATATCAATAATTATCTCCCCATCAGCATAGGTATTCTCGGGCAACCAGACTGAAATCCTCTTTAAATGATTCGGTTGAATAAATGTAGTATCCAATCCAACTCCATCCACAATCAGCGCCTGAATTATCCTGCCGATGCCTCTCTTTTCCGGTTCGTAGCGTCCATCTTCAGATGGACGGGCATTCTTATCCGTCCAGTTAAAACTGGACGCTACAATTTCTCTGTTTGTGGTTGAAGGTAAAAGGTTTAAGGTGTTAAAGTTTGCGCGTCCTGTTAAATTGTCATGCTGAACTTGTTTCAGCATCTCATCTGTGCGATGAATCGCACCGCTACAATTTTGCGTTTCACGGTTCACGGTAGACGGTTCACGACTTGTAGGAGCAGGGACTTCAGTCCCGTTATCCCCTGATAACCCTTCATATCCCTTAATAACCCCTGATTCCCCTTTTGCCTCTAATTGCCTCAAATTGCCCCCAATTGCCTTAATCTGCCCCAAATTGCCCTTGCTCACCTGATTCTCAAAATAATACGCCAAGTCCAGCCGATAAATCTTATCCGCGCTCAAACCCGTAAACTTATATCTCAAATTCTCATACCCCCAATCGGTAGTCTGATATGGCAAATCCCCAAATATCCAATAACCATCCCTTTTTAGACAATACTGAGATTGAGTTGGCTTACCCAAATCGGCATAGAATCCTGGTACCGCAGGAACGGTGATTTTCTCAAATTCAATCCGATAAGGGGCTGAATCACCTTCAGTCCAGGCAATATATAAGCAGGTATCATTTAAATCCTGACGGAATAAGGCTGTTGGATGGGCAGAGAGCTCCGGAGTCACTTTTACGGTTTCTGGAGCACCCCAGGTCGCACCGTTAAATCTTGAATAGTAAATATCCCCGTTTGCCCAGATTGTATACCAGGCCGCAACATTTACCGGCTCACCAAACCGGTTAAAAGGCAGTGGCTGATAAACAGTCTTGATGCTATCCCAGCCCAGAGCTGTTTTACTACGACAGGAGATAGAATGGATATAGGTTGTATCAGGATACCGATTGTCCCAGACCAAATGTAATCTATCTCCAAAAGACTCAATATCAGGATAATAAGAGCCATCAAAGGTAAGGGTATCAGTTTTTGGTTTTTCTGACCAGACCCTATTCTGCCGATAACGGTATCTAATCCTTGGTGCACCGGGCGCAGTCTCATAGGCGATATGAATCACACCCTGATTATCTATGGTCAAACTTGGACAGGGACTGGGCGATTCCTCATAAACCCAGATTGTATCTAATTGTATGTAGTTAAAAATAGGGATAGAATCAAGAGCGTGAAAGTTGCCATACCAGACTGCAAAACGATGAGGATAGTTTTTACCCATCGGTGACATCCAGGTCACATGGATGGTATCCAATGAATCTATACCTGCTGAAGGCGCCGGGATTGCATATAGGGGAATACCAACCGAGACTGAGTCAATAGACATAAGAAGTGCAGGTGTAGTCCAGTGGTTATTGATGAATTTCGTAAAATACAACTGGGCACTACCAAATCCACCGGGACCTACCCATCGTCCAAATAGACAACAAGGATTATGCTGTGAATCCAAGACCAATGTTGGATATTTGCCGAAGTCAATGGCGGTCCCTTCCCAGGTAAAGCCTTCATTATTGGTTGAAATAAACTTTATTCCTTCTTCAGTAGTGTATGCCAAAAAGATTTCTCCAGTAATTGGGTTACGAACAATCCTTGTGCCATTGTTATATGCCGTAGCAAAGGGTGAATTTGAAACACAGGGGAGCGTCACTCTGCTACTATCAGAGAAACCAGATTCATTCCCCAGACTATCAAAACTGGTCAATTTATATTCATAAGTATACCCAAATTGGACCGTAGTATCAAGATATGTAGTATCTGTAGGTTCGCCAATTACTGTCCACGGACTCCATTGTAAAACAGTTGATTTTTCTTTTCTATAAACCCGATAACCCTGTAGGTCGGGCTCGGTATTCTTTGCCCAATATAATCTGACATCATTATCTTCCAGGAAAATTTTTAATCCAGTCGGCGCTGCCGGAATGCTATCCCTAATGCGGTGGTGAAGTAATATTTGATTCATAGCAAATTGATGGTCATAGTCAAAGGCATTCCAGCCACTTCTAAAGTGAAAAATTGTCCAGCAATTTGTTGGCTCGCCTGCGGGGGGTCATAATGGTCAAATACATCCCAGATTGGGTCAAAGCCCATTGTAAGGGTATCATAAAGCCCGGTATCGGGAAACCAAACGCCATAAAGAGAATCAGGGTAAGAATGGTAAGGGATTTCATCATAAGCATCATAAATGTCCCACAAAGCACCAGCAACAGAGCCCTCGCACCAGGGGCCACCATCAAAAAATTCAGGAATAGTTATTGAATTATCCCAAGGATTCTCAAGATTCCAATAATTTAGACTTCCCCCATTTATTCCATGATGTGTGCTAATAATGAGCGAGTCTGCACCTGTCCCAACTCTTGCTCTTCCAGAAAAAAAGTGAGCCCAACCTTCACCATAGCCGAT